>NZ_CALWMU010000002.1:0-134229 GCF_944382095.1 Candidatus Acetatifactor stercoripullorum | reverse complement strand
TAATACCACGCTTCCTCCGCTTTGTCAACTGCTTTTTTTGATTTTTTTCTTCCGGCTCCGCCGGCTTCCGCCCCGGGAGCTTCCATGCCTGCTTCCGCAGCACTCTCCCCTTTTGGCGGTGGAATTTTATAATAGCACAAACTGGGATTCCTTGTCAATGCAATTTTTTGAATTTTTCAAACAAATAATAACTTTTCAGCCCGCGCCACTCGCAAAGCCGCGCCAAGGCGCTTTTTCGCTGCTGCGCATATTTACTCTTAAGAGGGCAGGAAGCTGATTTCCGAATTCAATCTTTCAAGCCATACGGCCAGATAATTATTCTCGTACAGCCATGTTAAAATCTGGTTTTCTCTTGTATAAACAAGTATCTGCTGTCCGATCATTCCCATATCCAGCATCATAATAAACGCATAGATTGTCCAAAGAATCAAAATAGTTTCAACAATTCCAAAAAGCATCCCCAGCAATTTGTCTATCCAGCTCACAACAGGCAGCCTGGAGATGACTTTTGCAGAAAAAAACACAACCCCCAGCAAATGATGTACAATGCCAACCAGGCAAAGCAGCAGCACCGCTATTATCACATTTGCTATTTCTCCATCAAAATAGCTGTTGAGCCCGTTTCCGATCAGAGCTGCTACAACACACATTACAATGAGAGAAATCAGGGAAATAATTTCCCTGACCATGCCTTTCTTGTAACCGCTGACTATATTAAAGAACATAACAATCAGCACTATCACAAATAATAAATTCATTTGTATACCTCCTTGTCCGCCTCAGCTGACAACAGCTTAATGGTCTTTCCTAATCTTTTCGCGTTTCCTTCACACTTATTTCAACTGTATGGTGTCAATGGAATTTTCCGTAACGATAGCGTATTTATACGTTCCTCCCGCAGGAATCATCAGTCGCACCGTCTTGTCAAAGGTTCCCTTGAATTTTTCTACGCCCCCAAGGGTTATAATCTCACATTCCGTTTCGTTGTACGCCACAAAATAATCCTGTGAAAAAAAGATATCCGTGTAATCAACATCAAAATAATAGCTTCCCACTTTTTGTGCATTTACGTCATAGACATCCATCTGATAGGCAGAAGCAGTATCGTCTGACAGAAAAACCAGTCCAACGTACCTGTCGCTGAAAAACACGGACTGTATTTCCTTTTCATATAAGTATTCCGCCGCAACCACCGGTTTTTGACTGCCGGTATACATCATCAGCCTCGTATCCCCTACGGCAAATGCCGTGCTGTCATTCATAAATTGTATGTACGGAACCAGCAGGTCCGAATAAGAATAAACGCTGACAATATGATCGCTTTGGTTTTCACCCACCGCTCCGAAATTATAAAACGCAATATTGGTTTTCAAAACTCCGGCGTCCACATAGATATAACTGACTCCCAAAAGCTCCGCGCTGGGTGAAAGGCTGACAGACACCGGATAGCCGCTGTCATACATATGTGCCTGTCCGGTGTACAGCATTTCTCCCGTGGGAGCATAGGTATTGATCCAGGTGACATCCGTGTCCGCCAAAACAGCAGTGACGCAGCCTGTAGCTGAGACAGCAAGATCACGGATCGGCATGGTAGTAGTGATTTCTCCCAGCTGTTCCTGGGTGTTCTGCACATAAATGCTTCTTCCATTATAGTTTCCAATTGCCGCCACATCATCACAGACAGCAATTCTGATATCCTGCATTTCATAAGTACGGTTCCAGGTAACTTCTCCCTTTAAATTCGTACAATGGGCTCCGTCCTGGCTGTAGGTCAGTATGGCATCCCCCAGCCGGATATCCGTTGCCGTTCCTGCCGTTTCTCTGGACAGGGCAGATACCGTATCATAGTCCGTATATATATGCCTCTGGTACTGCAGAATTACCAATGCCACCAGTGCTCCCACTGCTGCCAGCACCAGCAGCACCCTGTATAAGGCAGTCAGCTTATGCTTTCTGATTTTTTCTTTGTAATTCAGCTGATTTTGTTCCCTTTTTTCTTTTTCCTTCAGGTAACTTTTTATGTCCGCCATAGATTACCTCATTGTTTTATGTATCGCAGCCAAGCTCTGCCTGTATATTGTATCACACTCTCCACGTACTAGGGTAATAAAATTTTCTCCCCCACCTTAATATCATCCGGGTTTGCTATTTGATTCAGCTCACATATCTCCGAAACTTTAGCATCGGTGCCGTATTGGCGGATGCTGATTCCGATCAAAGTATCTCCCTTTTGTATCACGTATGCAACTGGTCCCGACGTTTCGGCCGAGGTCTGTGCAGATACTGTTTCCTCCTGCGGGGTCTCCTGCTGCTGAGGCTCCTGCTGCTGGGTTTCCTCCGGCAGGGGCTCCTCCGGCAGGGGCTCCTCCGGCAGGGGCTCCTGCTGCTCCTCCGTCGTGCCTGTTCCTGCAGACTGCTGAGAAGAAGCTGTATCCTGGGAAGGAGGAACGCTGTCCATGGAGCTGGTCTGATCAGAGGCAGAGCTGTCTGTGGAGGCAGTACCTTTCCCGGCGTCAGCGTTTTCCTTTTGTAATGCGTCTGACAGCTTGTCCTCCGCCACAATCACATCCACCTGCCCAGTAGCGCTCACCGCTTCCATGGAATCAGGAAGAGACTCTATGGAATCCGGCAGCTTCTGCTCCGTCATCTCCGCCATCAATTCTCTAGCTGCCTGCTGCATTTCTTCTACTCGTTCGCTGCCGCTCATGGCAGCCAGTCCAGCAACGCACAAAACCGCAAATACAGCTGCAGCCGAAAACCTGAATTTCCGCAGGCTTTTTTCAGCGTGCTTGTCCTTTTTTTCCTCAGCCGAAACCAAATTTCCGGAAAAGTCCTTTTTTGCCTTCTTCCTCTCTGTCCGAAAGGAAGCGCCGTTTTTTTCCTCCGCTTTTGCCCTGCGTTCCTCCTGGCGCTGCCTGACTATATTATATTTTTCCTGATCGACCTCCTCCGGTGAGGCGCCTTCCTGTCTGGTGTCCAGCATATAAGCCAGCATGCTGTCATTCTTCTCATAAAACTGTGCATACCCTGACACATACCTGCACACGCCCTGTTCGCAGATGTGAAAGCCCTCGATCATCTCTCCATTCAGGAGGCGGTAGCCCATAAACTGATAATCCGCAAAATATTTTTTCCGCAGACGTTCAATTTCCTGCTGCTGTGCCTGGGACAAATGTCTGCTCTCCCTCTGCAGAAAGTCCAGCTTGCATGCACCGTACAAAAAAAGATAGGAAACCTCATTTTCCTCTTTCCTCACACCATACAGGGCAACAGCCATATCCTTGTTTTGGGCCAAAAGATTCATCTGCTTCATATAAGAAATGACATAATCTTCCACATAAATTTTGCAGCTTCGGTCCGATTCTCCAATCTGTGTAATATTTTTTGGCAATTCCATAAAAACACCTCCCATACCGTTTCTATCAATATAGCATCGGCATGCGAGGTATTTTAGCATTCTTTGTCGTACCGGCAAAAAAAGCGTTCGACATTCTTTGCGGGCTCTTTCTGCAAGGCGGCACACTATTCAAAGCGGTACACTGTCACTGAATCATAATCCTGCCCGTTCTCTCCGCCAAAAATACAGGAGGGAAACTGGGAATGATGAACAGAATCCGGAAAATACTGGGTCTCAAGACACAGTCCGCTGCGTTTCCCATAGGAAGCGCCCTCTTTTCCCGTCTGAGGGTCTATAAAATTACCCGCATAAAACTGTACGCCGGGAAGGGTTGTGTATGCTTTCATAATCCTTCCGCTCTTGGGTCCCTTCACCACGGCAAAGAGCCGAAGGGTACCATCCCAGCCGTCAAGAACCCAGTTGTGGTCAAAGCCGCCTGTCAGCTTCAGCTGTTCAAAATCCGCATTGATGTCCTGCCCCACTGTCTTTTCCTCTGTGAAGTCCATAGGGGTTCCCGCCACAGCCGCAATTTCTCCCGTGGGAATGCTTCCCTGAACCACCGGCGTATATCGGGAGGCATTCAGCCACAGCGTATGTGCTTCTATGCTGCCGCTGTCATGTCCGTCCAGATTAAAATAAGTATGATTCGTCAGATTGAGAATCGTTCTCTTGTCACTGCTGCCATGATAATGCAGCGTCAATGCGTTATCCTCATCCAGAGAATAGGTTACCTGCACCTTTTTTCTGCCCGGAAAGCCCATATTTCCGTCAGCATCCTCCAGGGAAAAGGTCACGCTGTTTTGAGAAACCTGGGCCGACCAAAGTTTTTTATGATATCCCTTTTCCTTGTGGCTGTGCAGATTATTCGGCCCGTCATTTACATCCAGAGCATAGTCCGCTCCATCCAGCGAGAAAGCAGCGCCTCCAATGCGGTTAGCGCTTGGTCCGATCACAGCGCCAAAAAAACTGGGATTTCCAAAATAGTCCTCCGCCCGGTCAAAGCCAAGAACCACATCCGCCCCGTTTCCCTGGCCATCCGGCACGATCAGCCGCACCAGAATGGCTCCCAGATTTGTCACACATGCCTGCATTCCCTTACTGTTTTTTAAGGTATACAGCATGATTTCTTCCCCGTTTAATCCCTTCCCAAATACACTTTTTTCCACTGCCATACACTAATGCTCCTTCCCTAAGATTTCCAGCGCAGCCAGCCGCTTCCAGAAGCATCACAGCTCTACCCGGCCCTCCAGTGCCCGAAGCAGCGTCACTTCGTCAATATATTCCAGATCGCCGCCCACAGGCACCCCGCTGGCAATTCTTGTAACCTTAATGCCTGTAGGCTTAATCAGCTTTGCAAGATACATGGCGGTAGTCTCTCCCTCAAGGCTTGAGTTGGTGGCAATAATCACTTCCTCCACATCATCCTGAAGGCGTGCCATCAGTTCCTTCAGCCTGATATCGCCCGGTCCGATTCCCAGCATGGGCGATATAGCCCCGTGGAGCACATGATAAACCCCGTCATATCTTCCCGTTTTCTCATAGGCCGCCAGGTCTCTGGTATTTTCCACCACCATAATCAGCTTATGATTTCGGTTTTCATTGGCGCAGACCGGGCACAGCTCCCGGTCCGTCAAGGTAAAGCACTCCTTACAGTAACGAACGTTCTCCCTGGCCTCAATCATAACCTCCGCCAGATGTTTCACCTTTTCCTGGGGCATATTGATCAGATGAAAGGCCAGCCGCTGGGCCGATTTGCTGCCGATGCCCGGAAGCGCCGCAAGCTCATCAATCAATTTATTGATATGTCCGCTGTAAAGATCCATCAGAACGGAAATCCTCCTCCGAGTCCTCCGGTCATCTTGCTCATCAGCTCCGCATTTGCCTCATCCGCCTTGCGCAGCGCTTCATTTGCAGCCGCCACAATCAAATCCTGGAGCATCTCCACATCCTCCGGATCCACCACCTCTTCGGACAGCTTCACGCTAAGAATCTCCTTCTTGCCGTTTACCGTCACTTCAACGGCTCCGCCGCCGGAAGCAGCAGTAAACTCCTTGGTTTCCAGCTCCTTTTGTCCTTCTTCCATCTGACGCTGCATTCTCTGGGCCTGCTTCATCAGATTGGTCATATTTCCGGGCATACCGCCCCCGGGAAAGCCTCCCCGTTTCGCCATAATCTGTCCCTCCGTTTGTCTTTCATCATTTCTTCTTTTTCAACTATACACTAAGACCCCTTCCCGCGCAAGAAAAAAACGGGAAATCAGTCCTCTTCCTCAATTTCCATATGAATCAGCTGGGACAGATCGGGATAATTGTCCTCAAACTCTTTTCGCCCGCCCACAGTCTGTATGGCAACCTCCACCTCTTTGCCGCAGAAGTCTGCCAGTAAAAGCTCCAGCTGCTCTTTATTCTGGGGATGCCCGGTAAAATAATCCGATGCCGGTCCATCCTCCAGCACCACCAAAAGCCGGTTGTCGCCGCCCAGGCTTAAGCGGGCTGATTTCAGATACATCTTCATGGGATTATCCGCACTTCCCGCAATGGAAGGCCATTTTGCCACAATCTGACGGATATCCTCAGGAATCGCTTTCGGAGGTTTTGGTTTTTCCCGTACCGGGGCTTCCTTTCCCTGTCCCAGTCCTCCCTTTGACCCTTGGCCGGAAAAGACGATGCTTCCTCTCTCCTCAAAGGCAGCGATTCCCTGTTCCACCTTATCCTCCACCTGACGTATCCGGTCTAAAACCGCATCCTGGCTTGTCTCCATTTCAGGCTTGCACAGCTTGATCAGGGCAATCTCCACCAAAATACGCTTTTGAGAGGCATAGCGGATTTGTCCCGCCAGCTCCGAAAAAATACGGATATATCGTATGATCGTTTCTGCATCCGCTCTCTGAGCCTCTTCCTTTAGCCGGCTTAAATTTTCCGAGGACATATCTATCACATCCTCAAGCCCATCCGAGGAACGCACCAAAAGAAGATTCCGCAGATACCAGGTAAAATCCGTGACAAACTGTACCAGCTCTCTTCCCTGCATCACAATTTCCTCCAGCAGCCCGATGCAGCCTAGCACATCCCGGTCCAGCACATGGCGAAACAGTCTGCTAAACACCTCCGTGTCCACCGCTCCCAGCACATCCAGCACATTGTCGTAGGTAAGCTCCTTTCCCAGGTGAAAGGCAATGCACTGATCCAAAAGGCTCAAAGCGTCCCGCATGGAGCCGTCCGCCGCCTTGGCAATATAGCGCAGGGCCTTTTCCTCCACCACTGTTTTCTCCACATCCACCAGCTCCCTCATCCGGGCCGTAATGGTGTCTATGGAAATACGCTTGAAATCATATCTCTGGCACCTTGACAAAATGGTGATGGGAAGCTTGTGCACCTCTGTTGTTGCCAGTATGAAAATAACATAGGAGGGAGGCTCCTCCAAGGTTTTTAACAGGGCGTTAAAGGCTCCTATAGAGAGCATATGCACCTCATCGATAATATAAACCTTATATTTCCCCTCCGCCGGAGAATAGGAAACCTCCTCCACAATCTCCCTGATATTATCCACACCGTTGTTGGAGGCCGCGTCTATCTCGATGACATTCATGCTGGCTCCTGCGGCAATCGCCCTGCAGCTGCGGCACTCTCCGCAGGGCCCGTCCTCGCTTGGATGCTCACAGTTTACCGTTTTGGCAAAAATCTTTGCAACGGTGGTCTTTCCCGTTCCCCGGGTTCCCGTGAACAGATAGGCATGGCCGATCCTGCCGGCCCTTAGCTGGTTGCGCAGTGTGGTCACGATGTGATCCTGGCCCTTGACGTCCGCAAAGGTATCTGGGCGAAACTTGCGGTATAGCGCTGTATATGACATGGTGTTACCAACCTCACTTTATTTTAGTCCCCGAAGGAGATGCCAAGAAGCTTTGCCTCCTGTACAATGGAAGCGTCAGGAGAAATGGTCTTAAGCTTTCCGGCAACCTCCTCCAAGGGCACCCGCACCATCTCCCGGTTTTTATAGCCCACCATAAAGCCATACTGATCATCCAAAATCAGCTTGCCCGCCTCAGAGCCAAGCCTGCTGGCAAACACACGGTCATAAGGGCAGGGGCTTCCTCCCCTCTGCATATGTCCCGGAACGGTAACCCGTACCTCCCTTCCGGTCTTTTCTTGAATGGCCGCCGCCACCTCGTAGGACACGGAAGGATAGGGGTATTTTTTCATCTTCTCCTTGTATTCTTTCTTGGAAAGCTTTGCGTCCGCCTTGGACATTGCGCCCTCCGCCACCGCAATGATGGTAAAGCGGCTGCCGTTTGCATCCCTTTCTTCTATTTTATCTATCACCTTATCAATGTCATAGGGAATTTCCGGAATCAGAATGATATCCGCACCGCCTGCCATGCCGGCGTTCAGCGTAAGCCAGCCTACCTTGTGCCCCATTACCTCCACAATGAAAACACGTCCATGGGAGGCAGCTGTAGTGTGAATACAGTCAATGGCGTCCGTTGCAATGTCCACGGCGCTCTGGAATCCAAAGGTCATATCCGTGCCCCAGAGATCATTGTCAATGGTCTTTGGCAGGGTGATCACATTCAGACCTTCCTCCCTGAGAAGATTGGCTGTCTTATGGGTGCCGTTCCCTCCCAAAATCACAAGGCAGTTTAACTGCAGCTTATAATAATTCTGCTTCATGGCCTCCACCTTGTCCAGTCCGTTTTCATCCGGCTCCCGGATGGTTTTAAAGGGTGTGCGGGAGGTTCCCAGGATTGTGCCGCCCTTCGTCAGAATGCCTGAAAAATCCTTGCCGGTGAGCATGCGGAAGTTACCGTAAATCAAACCCTTATAGCCGTCCAGAAATCCGTAGATTTCCACATCCTCCCTGCTGTTTACAAGGGTTTTCACAACGCCTCTCATGGCTGCATTTAACGCCTGACAGTCTCCGCCGCTGGTTAACATACCGATTCTTTTCATGTCTTTCCTCCATCCTGCCGCCTGGGCGGCCTTCTATTTCTTTTTATTATAGCCCATATTAAAAATCCGTACAACTTTTTTCGCAGAAGAAAGTCCTGAGTTTCATCTTGACGGCACAAGGGGATACCCCGGCTGCATTTATACCGAAAATTACAACAGTAAAAATTTTGACGACCGAAATACCGTCCTATACGGACATAATATGAAGGATGGCTCCATGTTTGCAGGACTGCACCAATTTGCAGATACACAGTATTTTGAGGAGCATCCTTATATTTTTATCTACACAGACAACTCTACCCTGATTTACAGGATTTTTGCCGCTTATGAGTTCAGCAACGTACATCTGCTGCTTGGGTATGACACAGCGTCGGAGGATGGCTTTTCAGAATATCTCGAAGAAGTCAAGGCTGCCTGCGCCCAGGGGGGCAGCATGGCAGAAGACATCCAGGTGACAGAAAAGGACAGGCTGTTGACCTTATCCACCTGCGTGGGAGGCAGGTCAGAAAGACGCTATCTGGTACAGGGCGTACTGCTCAATGACCGCGGTATCCTGCCGTAAGGCTTGATATAACCACATGATTATGAGGAAAGGAGGAGAAATCCAATGAAAAAATCTGCTAAAATAATCAGCTTTGCCCTGGCCATGGCGCTTGTATTTGGCATGACCTTAAATGTGTCTCAAAGCCCCGTAGCCAAAGCGGCAGAAACCGTTTCCGGAGGAGACGTCTCCGGAGGCGATGTGACGACCCCCGAGGATCCTTCTGAAGCGGAAGAAATGTATAATGTCCTTGCGGAGATTGGTGCTGATACCATAGACGGTGCAAGGCTTAGCATTACAGCCCTGCCGCTTTCCGATGAAGTCTAAGCCGCAGGAAAAAATGCAGCAATGAACGCGCCGGTTACTGATTTGAAGTATGAGTCCGTTGTGTGTGCTGCCAGCGTGACCGTTTCCGATGTGACGGAGCAGCAGCTTTCCCAGGGAGTCTTTGTCACCTTCTTTTTGCCCTCTGCCAAAGAAAGTGAAAGCTATGCCATGTTTTATCAAAATTCCAACGGCGGCTGGGAGCAGCTGGCTGCAACTGTCCCCGCGGAGGGATATGTATCCGCTGTGTTCACTTATCTTCCCGCAGATCTCCCGGTTCTTGTAGTGAAAATGACCTCTGCCACCACGCAGGAGGCGGAGGTATCCCAGATATACAATGCAGTGGAGAGCATCACTGCTGTCGCAGCAGACGGCACCCCGTTAACCGTAACCTCCTCGGAGCTTTCCATTGAGAAATACACGGAAGCGAAAAATACAGTGAGCAATGCTTTCGCCAATGAGCAGTCAAGAACCATTCTGGCCGCAATGGATGTGGAGGTAGCGGGAGTAACCTCGGAACAGCTTGCCCAGGGAATCCGGGTCACGCTCCAGATTCCGTCTGTAAAAGCGGGCAACCGCTATGTGGTGCTTCACCTGCCTGACGGCAAGGAACCCACTGTTCCGGAAAATTGGGAGCATCTCACAGCAACAGTGACACAGGACGGCTATATGACCGTAACCTTCACTTCCTTCTCTCCCATTGTTGTAGTAGAGCTTTCAGACACGGACTCCGGTGAAACCGGCAGCGGCAGCAGTGATACAGGAAACAGCGGCGCAGAGGCTGCCGCAGTCTCCACCATCACAACAGCTGTTTCCCCTAAAACGGGAGAAATGCTTCCCATCGCCGGAATCATGGCTGTGATCTTCTTAGCGGGCGCACTCTTCTGTGCAAGAAAATTGAAAAGATAGGAAATAATCCCTCAACATATGGTTTGTCCCATACTCCTCCTAAAGGAAGGGGTATGGGACGTAAAATAAAAGGATTCCTTGATTGTTAATTCAGTCAAAACAGGTCTTGCCAAAAAACGCATTTTCCATTAGAATAAGGTGTGTTGAGAAATCAGCGGGGAGCCGTATCGAAGCGGTCATAACGGGGCGCACTCGAAATGCGTTAGCCCTCCGGGGCACGAGGGTTCGAATCCCTCCGGCTCCGCTATCGAAAATCCAGCAACCATGTGGGTTGCCGGATTTTTCTTTTTTTGCGCCCGATCCAAAAATTACCCGATTTTGGGTGATATGATCCCTCTTAAGCAGACAAGGCAAATAACCAAATTTACTTAAGGGGGATTTTTATGTCCAGAACAAAGGCATCAACATCCATACCGATGCGTATAACTTATTCAGCGTTGCAAGTTCACGCTCTCTGCCGATAAACATGGATTACATCCTCCCATTACAACAACACGCATTGCTTACAGTATAACATAAAATTAGTCAAGTATGATTCGGTAAAGTGCAATTGACTAATTTATTGGCATAAGATTAGACAACAAAACAGGTGCAAGAATCCTAACTCCTGCACCTGCTTGTCATTTCAATAGTTTTTGTTGCAAAATTCAATGGTTTCTATATGAAATCATTTCTGTATTCACAACTTCGTTAACACGCTGTCGAATATTATTCATCCTGTGCACCCACTCCATTAGATTCTCTGCCTTCAGCCGTTCAGTGACGTCCTCCCTTTCGGCATATAAGTGAATAGGCTGCAGTAGAGAATTTTATGGTGCTGTTGCAAATATCGCTTACGGTGCTGTCCCCACACGCCGACGGGGCGTTCTTCTTCGGTGGGTAATGTGAGGTTTGGCAGACAATAGTCGCCTCGCATTGTGTCTGTGCCGCCCATTCGTTCCAATATTGTTTTTTTCATTGTGCGAGTTTCAAAATTGCAGTTTAGCCCTCCAGGATACCCGCCCGTTCTTCGATCAGGCTTGCAAGGCGTTCTTTCAGGTGCTCCGGCAGCAAGGAGTTTTGGCACACGGCAAGAAGCTTCTCTTTTTTAGACACCAGCATTGCAATCATTTTTTCGGCAGAGCTTCGTGTCATGGCGCATTCCTCCGCAAAGACCAGAAAATCCTTTCTGCGGATATGTGTTTTTTTGCCGTTCATGGCAAGGGCGAATTGCTCTTTGTCCTCCGCCATAATGACATTGACCGGAAGCAGGTCGTAAGCAGGAGAAAGTACATATTTCCCGCTTCCTTCTTCTGTTTCAAGGAGGGAAAAGTTCTTCAGATGCATATCCGAGTTGCCGACGAGGAATGAAAACACCAAGCGCAGATAGAGCTCGGTTATATCGAGCCCCTTGCGGGACGAATACCGCTCAATGATCTTTGCGCAGCGCTCATAAGAGCCCTTATACTTATCCTGCGTCAGGCGCAGATCAAGCTGGCAGAAATCCTCCATCGCAAGCATCTGCATTTTGTTTTTCATAAAGATACGATCCACTCTTTTTGTGATATATGCCGGACTGTCTTTTCCCATGATGAGCGCATGAGGCACGGTGGAAATCCCTGCGGCATCCGCCATGCACATAACGAGATGCTCGGCCTGCGGAAGCGCTTCAAATTCCGAAACCTGCGGCTTCAGGATATAGCCCGTAGGATAATTCACCAGCGTGAGCCTTGGCGTGTTTCCTTCGGAAAACAGATGCAAAGACAGCTTTTTTTGAACGCCGGGAACGGTATAACCTTTGTTGGTGCTTTCGGTTGCAAGGGCTTCAAATGTGACTTCATCGATGACAATTTCAGGAAGTTCGATTGTTCCAAAGAACCGCCTGATACAGCTTTTGTGCCAGCCGGAATGCGTATCTTCGGTGCGAAGCGGTTTCCCACAGCATAAACAATTCATATGCGTTCCTCCCTGATGCTGACATTGCCGATTCCGTCCTTGCAGGCCACCAGCAGCAATCCAAACCTGTCTTTGACGTCTATTTTCCAGTTCCGACTCACAACGCCGAGCAGCCATCCTTCGGGGATCAATCCATCAAAGAATGGGAACAGCGTTTTGGATGTATATGTTTTTTCAGAAAGCGGCAAAGTAAGGGATACGGCGCTTGCATCTTGCCGGCTTAAATACTGCTCATCATAGGAGAAGGAATACCCTTCATCCGTTTCACAAAGCATTCCGGCAAAAACGTTTCGGATATAAACATAGGCTGTTCTGAATGCGTCCATTATTTATCATCCTTTCTGCCGGGTACCGCTTCCATATCGAACATGGCAAGAGCGGCATTGACCTTATCCATTCTAACCGTTTCTTTTCCCTGCTCAAGTTCCCGGATAAAGCGAAGCCCCAGCCCACTGCGGGCGGCAAACTCCTCCTGTGTCAGTCCGGCGGCTTTCCTGTTTTCTTTGATAAACTCGGCAATTTTATTCACTGTACGCTGGCCTCCCTTGCACAAATCCATTTGTATTTTACACCCTAACGGGTATAAAGTCAAGCTTTTATCGCTAATATTATACCCTATAAGGTATAAATATATGTATTGTAAGTCTTGCTACACCCTATCGGGTATAAAATGAGCCTCCAACGACACGTTCTGCTGAAAGGAGGCTCATTTTAGCTTAATCATTCAAATAGCTTTCAAACGGTATTATGTAAAACAAATATTTCTTGCAAATGAAAATCAGTTATATACAATCGTAGGGTATGTTAAATTTGAATTAGTTTGTATGCCGGAGCGACGAGAAATCCGAAAAAGACAAAAGAATTCAAAACGCCTACAACGAAAAATTTGTAATTCTGAGATACTATCAGCATCGATTAAAATTCTCGTTACGATGCTGAGAACCCACAAGATAGGCTCCGGGAGATATTATCTCTTTTGAGGTGAATCCAAGATGCTGTATCAAGGCTTTACACACATGGTTGTGTATGGGTCTTTTATTTTGATCCGGGTTGGAGGTGATACAATGAAAATATGCAAATCCAGTGCGTTACACCTGTGGGACGAGTATTACGGCAATATTTGTTTTGCAGAAGATTTTCACGGTAACCTGATGTGCCGGGATGGCTATGCCGATAAAAATTATTATATCTATCATTATGGGCAGCAAATATATTGCGGATGGAATATCCATCATATTCTACCTGTTTCCAGCGGAGGTACCAATGAAAAACACAATCTGATTTGTACGAATATCTATACGAATGATATGGCGGAAGACAAAATTACATATTGGATTGATGATTGCCTGTATCAGGTTCAACGCATATATGGTACACGAGAACACGAAATCGTTAAACTGATTTAGGAGATCAGACATGGGAAAAAGTATTTTTGACTATGATGACGGCGATCTTATCTTTCCTACATCTGCTTCCTTGGGCTTGGATTCCGACGGAAATGTGATGATGCGTTTAGAAGACAGCATGGCAATAGAAGTAGATTCTGGGGGACTGCATATGGTATCGCCGTGGGACGATGAGGAATAGCCGGATCAACCTAAAAAGCGTCAGCCGTTTTGAAAGAGACGACTGACGCTTTACCATGTTTTTACTTTCCACCTCTCCCTGCCTGTTTCTGTCTTCTCCAAGACATGAAGCGTTTTAATGTCCTAATATGCCAGTCAGATTTTCGGGTAATCATACGAAAGCAGGTGGAACAGAAGAACTCCACCAAATAGACCTTCGGAATGTGGTTGACATTGTTTTTCCGGAAAGACTTGATATGTCCCCGATTGCACCAGTTGTTAATTGAAGTTTTGCCGTAGCCGGTGATGTATCTTCAATCGGCACTTGAAAACATTGATAAAATGCCACAGTCCACATTTGATGAGATCGTTGAGAATAATGTTCAAGGCCAATCTCCACAGGGTCATGGGCTGAAGCAGGGTGGACAAGGAAGATTACCTGCTCGCTATTGACAACAGCTATCACTACGAAGGTTATACCTCATTTAAGACGGAGGAGTTGTGAGGAGTTGTAATGAAACAGCAAGCTTTCAAACGACACGTTATCACTTGAAGCACCATTTTGACAAACTATTCTTCCTTCATTCCTAAGACAGAAAGAAGCATACTGTAAGCGGCACCCTTTTTTGCATCTTTTTTTGACGAAGATGTTTCACAGAAGCCATCTTCTTGTTCCTCTATATGACATTCACATCTCCATATGGGATTGCCGTTATTATCATAACTTTGACTAAAATCATAAGTGGGAATAGAAAAATAACCACGCCGAGCCAAGATTTCCAATTGATTAATTGCGTCATCACGATTGGGATTTTCAATTTCATCAACGATGGAATACAGCATATCGTTTTTCTCTAAATACTCATAAGCCAATTTGCAAGCGGACATTCTTGCCTCACAAATTGATACGCCAAATCCACAAAATACCGGCATCGAATCCAGCAGTTTAACATAGCAATGATATTTCAGCTTAGAATAGTTGTAATTCAACGGGAAATTCTGATATATAGTGTTTTCCTCCCTTATATACCAAGTGAGTTTATACGAAGCCTCCTTGTATTTGTACCAAGGAATACAACCATTTTTTTGCATTTCCCATTCTTGAATAAGCCGAACATAATTTGTGTCTGTGTTATTGCTTAAAAAATCCTCGGGAACAAGCATTGCTTCAACTACTGACTGAATTACTTTTTGGTTCCATCCGCAATCAATTACAACTGCACCCACAATCGCTTCAAATAAATCTTCCTTTACAGAATCTTCCTTGTTGATACTATTTTGAATATCACCTTTTCCCATAATGAGATGTTCTGAAAATCCAAGTTCCCCCATTCGACGGGCTAATGCCTTTTTATTGACCATTCGGCTCTTGATTTTGGTTAGGTCGTCTTCGCTGTAATCACAACGGAAGGCATTCACTTTTAGTTCTTCAAAACCGTTTTGATTACGTTTTATTTCTTGCTCCAAACCATACAGATTGGTTCCGTCAACTAATGCACCGTTTGCTAAGTGTCCATATCTTTGAATGAGAATCCTTACAACAGCATAATCCAACGCTTTGTCCCCGATAAACTCGAGCACCTCGTTGTTTTCCCCACCGTTTTCTTCGGTGTACGAACGGCGAGTGAACGCCTGCTTTAGCAAATCGAGATTTTTAAATTCATATCCGATTTGCCCTTGTACCATTTTCCATACTAATTCTTTTTCCATAACAAAAAATCCTTTCGATAATATATTTACCAAAAGGCATAATAATAGTCTGACAAAACACTTTCCCACAAAAACAGGAACGGATCAGTCAGACATAACGCATTAAATTTAATTCTTTGTTTCCGTTTGTTTACTCGAATTCACTTGCATAAACAAGAATAAACACTAAGAGACAATGTTCTAAATTTAAAGTATTACGCCTTCAAGTTATTATATTATATTACTTTCATTTAAAGAACGCAAGTATTCCATAAAAAACACCGCTGAAATGCAAAATGATATCGCAAAGAAGAAAAGGCAGACAGACCAGATAGCCAAAGGCAAAGAGAAAACAAAAGTTTTCTATATTGTACTGACTATGAAAATTGCCACTTATTCGGTGGCTGCGGTGGAAATATTCAGCTTGCTCTTGGTTACTCCGCGTCTGCCGCAAATTTTTATTATCCTCGGCGCTGCCCTTGGTTTTATGAGGGTGCTCTCTTTGCTGTATCAGTCGCAGCTATTCATTTCCCCCTTAGGCAAGGATACCCTACATCCGCTCTTTATAAAATCAATCAGCAGCGAGGAAATGGTCACCGTCACCAGCGAATAGGCGATCCTCTTAAAGGGAATATAGGAAAGGGACAAAATAAGCACCGTGAGATCTGTAATCAGGTACGCCCTTGACAGGCGCCACCGGGCCAGCTTGGAAATGGTCAGCGCCAGCGCGTCATCTCCTCCGCTGGAGCCTCCCTGACGCACGATCAGCCCCACGCCCACTCCTACGAAAATTCCTCCCAGCGCTGCTGCCAAAAGAGGATACTCCGACAGGTCGGGAAGCATGGGCGGGAACAGCTCCCACAGCTTATAAAAGACAGAGACGCAGATGGTAGAGGTCACAGACGTTTTGACAAAGCCCTTCCCCAGCCATTTTAAGGCAAGTAGATAGCAGGTCACATCCAGAACAAAAGTGGCGGCAGAGGCCGGTATCCCAAGCCAATGGTTTGCAAGCAAAACCATTCCTATAACGCCGCCCTCCGTGATATGCGTCTGCTGGTGAATATTATGAATTCCAAAGGTGGCGATGGCTGCCCCCAGTAAAATTAAAATAAGCTTTCTGATTCTTTCTTTCCACATACATTTTCCTCCGTTTCTTTACTGCCATGATAAACTCTGGTACAATACCAATGTCAATACCCTAAATATTTCAGGTGCATTATGAAAGAATATTATAAAATCAACGAAATTTCAAAATTATATGGGATTGGCGCCGACTCCCTTCGTTATTATGAAAAGCTTGGCGTCATAAAGCCCAAAAGAGATCAGAACGGTTATCGGCTCTATGGCCTGAAGGATATGTATAAGCTGAATCTCATCCGGGATCTGCGCAGTCTTGATTTTTCCATGAGCCAGATCAGGGAGTATCTGGAGAAGCAAAGCATTGACAACACCCTTTCTTTGCTAAAGCAGGAGCTGGAGCTGGTACGTCTTACCATGGAGGAATTAGAGGAAAAGGAGCGCTGTCTGCAAAAGCGCCTGGCGGGCCTGCATGAGGCTCTTTCTGTAAAGCCAGACGTCATGGATATCATTCACATTCCCCGCAGAAGATGCGTTCAGATAATGGAGCACATCACCCGGGACGAGGAAATGGACTTTGTGATGAAAAAGCTCCACCGCAGACATGAGGATAAAATAAAGGATTTTGGAAACCAGACCGTGGGAGCCCGCTTTGACATGGAAAGACTTCGCCAGGGGGCTTCCAACGTGTATGATTCCGTGTTTTTTGTGCTGGAGGAGGATGCCAGCCTCTATGACTTTGAGCTGCCGGAGGGAAATTATCTTTCTTATTTTTACAAAGGCGGCTATCTGCAAAACGGCAGGCGCGTAAAAGAGGCCCTTTCCTGGCTGGAGGAAAAGGGCCTGTATGCTTCGGGCGCTGCCTTTGAGCTCTATGCGATTGATAACCGAGACACCTCGCTGGAGGAAGAATTTCTCACCGAGATCCAGATTCCCGTTTCCGCAGCATCCTCTCGTGCATCAAAACCATAAGAACCAGAATCACGGCCAGATAAACCGGAAACAGGGAAACGCTGATATGGTTTGCCACCAGTCCGAACACAGAGGGCATGAAGCAGGTTCCCACATAGGCGGACGCCATCTGTACGCCAATCAGCGCCTGGGAGGAAGCCGCACCAAAATGCTCCGGGGTGGAATGAATAATACAAGGATAGACCGGCGCGCATCCAAGGCCCACCACACCAAGCCCCACAAGCGCCGTAATCTCTCCAAAGGGCAGAAGCAGCGCCAAAATTCCAAAAAGAATCAGCCCCTGGCCAAGCCGGATCATCTGCGTATCCTTAAGCTTCATGGTAAGAAAGCCGCTGGCCCCTCTTCCAATGGTAATTCCCAAAAAGAAAAGTCCCGCATAGCCCGCCGCCTGCTGGCCGGATAAGCCCGCATGCAGGGCCAGGTAGCTGCCCGCCCACAGACCTGCTGTCTGCTCCAAGGCACAGTAGCAAAAGAAGGTGACCATGATCTCCTTTGCCCCGGGTATGCCCAAAATCTTTTTCAGGGAAAGAACCTCCCCTTCACCGGCAGACGCCTCTGTGCCTGCATCCAGTTCTGCGCCGCCGTCTGTCCCCACACTGTCCTCCCTCTGAGAGGATGTGGTATTTTTCTTCCAGAGAGGAAGGCTGAACAGCAGCACCACCGTCAGAGCGATCTGTATCAGGCTGATATAGCGGTAGCCCATGTTCCATGTCTGTCCCCTTGTCAGGGCGAAGCTCATGATAGAAGGGCCTAAGGATGCGCCCACTCCCCACATACAGTGAAGCCAGCTCATATGGCGGCTGGCATAGTGAAGCGCCACATAGTTATTTAAGGAAGCATCCACTCCCCCCGCGCCCAGACCGTAGGGAACCACCCACAGACACAGAGCCCAAAAGGAGTGGCTCATGGAAAAGCCAAACAGTGCTGCCGCCGTCATGGCCACGCTTACCGTGGTCACTTTTCCTGTGCCGAATTTTCTGGTAAGCCTGTCACTCAGCAGACTTGACACAATGGTGCCAGCCGCAATGATCATGGAAATCACTCCCGCATAGGATACCGGAACCTGAAATTCCTGATACATGGACGGCCAGGCGGAGCCCAAAAGGGAATCCGGCAGGCCCAGGCTGATAAAGGCAAGATAAATAATCGCTAAAAGCAGATGAAACATACTTTTTTATTCCTCCATTATAATTATGCTTTACAAGTGAACTTATTTCCGCCGCCGTCCCAAAAGCGCTGGACGCCGACCGTTTTAAACGGTATAATTATATCATCAGTATTTGGCAGAAAATATAATATTTTCGCCAATATTATATAACAAAACCGTCATCATGGAGGATTTATGTCGCTGTCATACTGCACCTGCACAACAGATACACAGGGCCGGGAGCTGGCGGAGCACGGCTCTGCCCTGTTTCCCATCGCCTGCTACGAGGAAAATATTCCCGAAAACGCCGTGCCCTTTGAGGCCGTCCCCTGGCACTGGCATGAGGAATGGGAGACGATTCTTGTAAAAAAGGGAACCGCCATCGTTTCCGCAGAGTTTGAAAAATATACCCTTAAGGAGGGACAAGGTATCTTTATCAATTCGGGGGTGCTGCATGAGGTGCATATGGAAAAGGGCCTGGGCTGCCACACCCGTTCCATCGTGTTTCATCCCCGTCTGGTAGGGGGAACCATAGACAGCATTCTCTGGCAGAAATACCTTCAGCCCCTGCTGCAGAATACATTGCTCAAAAGCGTCTGTCTGGATGGCTTTTCTCCCTGGCATAAGGACGCCCTCAGGGCCATAGAGGACGCCTGGGAGAGTGTGACAGCGGAATTTGAGGGATACGAATTTTTTGCCCGCAATGCCCTGTCCTGTCTGGTTCTGCTCTTAAAAAAGCATTGCACCAGTTTTCAAAGCTCCCTCTCCGAAGGCCGGCTGCGAAACACAGAGCGGATTAAAATCATGCTTCAGTTTATCCACCGCCATTATGCCGAGGAGCTTACTACTTCCTTGATTGCCAAAAGCGCAATGATAAGCGAAAGCGAATGCCTGCGCTGCTTTCACGCCGCAATCGGCACAACTCCCATACAGTATGTGAGGCAGTTCCGCATCCAAAAGGCTGCGGAGCTTCTGTGCCTGTCCCAGAAAAAAGCTGGAGACATCGGCGCCGAATGCGGCTTTGAGGACTCCAGCTATTTTACAAAAATATTCCGGGAAATAAAGGGATGCACCCCGGGCGAATATAGAAAGCAAAATGCACACGCTATTCAGACAAAATAATAGCCCCTACCCTCGGGCAAACTTCTCCCAGCACACCTGGGACAGCGCGTACTTGCTTCTCCGCTCCGGCTTTCTGTTTATCCAGGCTCCTTTTGTGAAATCCGGCACGGGAACCGGCATTCCTCCCATTGCCACGGACTGCTCGGACAAATAAGTAATAGACATCCACAGGGCCGTATCGTAGACATCTATGGGGGAGTCCTCTCCGTTTAACACACTGTCCGCAAAGGCGCAGAGCACCAAATAGTCCATGTCGTTGTGCCCTACCTTTTTGATCTGAAGGCTTTCATATTCCTTCCACAGGGGATGCCTGTATTTATCCTTGTATTCCTGCATGGGCGTCCATTCATGTTCTCCCTCAAGGTTTGACATTCCCGCCTCTTTCTCCGATTCCAGGTAGATGCCGTCCCTTTCCTCCAGCCAGATTCCCTTGGTTCCCTGGATTCTTCCGTCCCTGGAATAGGGTCTGGGCAGTGTACAGCCATGATTTAAAACAATGGTTTCTCCATTTGCGCACTTTAAAATGCTTGTGACCACGTCCCCCTCCTTCCACTCCGCCATGGCAAGCTCCGGATTGTCCGGACGGTTATTTTTAACCCAGGCCCCCAGCCCCCTGGCCTTTGATGCCATAGAAACCAGGGAAAGTATCCTGTTTCCTCTGTTAATGTCCAAAAGCTTTGCAATGGGGCCAAGCTGGTGGGTGGGGTAAAGGTCCCCGTTTCTGTGTAAAAAGTTCGGCATTCTCCCATGCTTCAATTCTCTTCCCAGGGCAATCTGCTCCCGCAGATCATGCTCATAGCCTCCCTGGGCATGGACAATCTCTCCGAACAGCCCCAGTCTGGCCATGTGAAACACAGTCAGCTCATTGTCCCCGTAGCAGCAGTTCTCCAGGAGCATACAGATTTTTCCCGTGCTCTGACTGGTGTTCACCAAATCCCAGCAGTCTTTTTCACAGTAAGCTCCCCCCACTTCCATACCCACATGCAGTCCCGCCTGCATGGCCTCCAGAGCAATGGGGACATGTGTATTCCAAGTAGTACTCACAATCACAGCGTCTAAAGGACGTTCCAGAAGCTCCCTGTAATTCTTTGTGGCAAAGGGATGCAGCCCGTACTCCTCCTCGCACAGCCTCACATATTCCTCCACCCGCTCCGGATACAAATCACATACTGCTTCCACATGGAAAGCTGAAATTGCCTGAATACTGGGAAGGAGTACCTTTCCCCTTCCTCCAAGCCCGATAATTCCAAGTCTGATTTTTTCCATTTTCTCTCTTATTCTCCCGCCTCCTGCTTCCTGCCAGCCTTACAGACAAGCCTTCCTCTGCGGTATACCTCCTTTACCTTCACGCCCGGAGCAAATCGCACCATATCTGCATATTTTCCCGTCTCCAGGCTTCCGATTTCCCTTTCTCCAAGAGCCCTTGCCGGATTGTATGTCATCATCCTCACCGCCTGCCACAGAGGCACCTGCCCCTGTTCATTCATAACTCTGATGAGCCTGTCTGCGGTAGCCACGCTTCCGGCAAAGGATATCCCATCCTGCAGTCTTGCAATCTCTCCATCCGAGATTACCTCCTGCCCGTTTTTTTGGCTTCCCAGACGGTATCTCCCCGGTCCCATTCCCGCTCCCCGCATGGCATCCGTAACCAATATAATATGTTCCACTCCTTTTGTCTTGACGATCAGCTGCAGCAGGGAGGCCGGAAGGTGCATTCCGTCCGCAATCACTTCCACGTCCAGTGCGTCCATAAGCAGGGAGGCCTCCAAAACCCCGGGTCTTCTGCAGCCGTTTTCCCGGATAATAGTGGACATGCTGGAATACAGGTGCGTCGCCATGGTATAGCCATCCCTTACCGCCTGTTCCACCTCTTCTATTCTGGCGTCACTATGCCCCACAGACAGCAGCACACCGGCTCTCCTGGCCTCTGCGGCAAATGCAGAAGCCCCTGGAAGCTCCGGCGCCGCCGTCCAGATTTTCAGCTCCCCTGCAGCCATTTCCAAAATTTGACGAAAGCTTCCATCCCTGGGGTCCCGGATAAATTCAGCATCCTGGGCGCCCTTCATGGGCTCTGCAATATACGGCCCTTCCATATGCACGCCTAAAATACCGGGGAGGCCTTCTTTTGGGTTTTCCGCCAGCCGCCTCATGGCCGCACTCTGCCCAAAGACCTGTTTCAGTTCCTCCATGGTTGCCGTAAGGGTAGTGGGACACAGTCCGGTAGTCCCATGTGCCAAATGAATTGCCATCGCTTTCCGGAAGCTGTCCTGTGTCCCATCCATAAAGTCGCCGCCTCCGCCTCCGTGTACATGGATATCCAAAAAGCCGGGGGCAAGATAGTCCCCCTCCAAGTCTACAGTCTCATCCGCCTCAAGGGGAATCCTGGTTCCCCCACCCTCTGAAATGATCGCAATCCGTTCTCCCCGGGTAATCAGAGTTCCTCTCTCCACATATCCCCAGGGGGTGATAATACATCCATTGATATATCTTACTGTTCTCATACGATTCCTTTACCTTTCTCCTCTCTCCGGCTCCCCCAGCCTGCCTAGGAGACGTTTTCCATACCACAGTGCAAACAAAAAGCACAGTCCTCCCTGCAGGAGCAAAAGCTGCTGGGAAGGTGACACGCTGATGCCCCCAAGCTGAAGCGGGTTGCAGCAAATCTTCAAAAATGCAGCCGCCGTTCCCTGTCCTGCCAGAGAGCCCAGGGCCACAACCATAAGATGCCAAGACAAAAATACGGTGCGTTTCTCCTTGGGCGTACAGATATAAGCCATATTGCCAAAGCAGAAATTTCCTCCGGCCAGCACTGCCTGATAAAACAAAATGGTCACAGGCAGCATCCAAAGCCAGGTTTGCTCCGTTACAAAGGCATGCAAAACCGGATACAGGGAAAACAGCAGAAACACTCTGCGAAACACCTTAAACCAGCCCTTCTGCATCTGCCATTTCAGCCAGAAAGGCATAACCAGAGCAGTCACAAAAATATTGCAGGTCTGCAGGATGCTGAGAAATGTATAGGATACGCCTACCTCATCCAGCAGATAAGCGTTTGCTGCATATAATGTCATGGTGGAAAATGCCATCCAAGCAAACACCACTATCATGGTCATCAAAAATCTGGGATGTTTTGCCGGCTCTGCCAGCAGAGAAATCCCCTGTCCCGAAGAGGGCGCATAAGGAAATTCTTTGGGGATCAGCAAGGCTGCCAGCTCTAAAAGGGCCAGCACAAAGGCAGCCATGCGCACACACCCAAGCCAAAACAACTCGTTTCCCGAATCCTTTGCCATATCCGAGAGCACACTGGCCGCCAGTGATGCAAGAGCCGTGGAAATGCTGTTAATCATGCCGGAAGCCGCAAAAAAACGTCCTCTGATTTCGTCTGGAAGAAATTGAATATGCCAGGCAGGAAAGCCGCTGGCAACCAACACGTTGGCTACATTTCCCAAAAGAATGGCAAAAATCAGCAGCCCACCCAAAATTCTGCCCTGAAAAAGGAAGGGAAGCAGAGTTACTGCAAAAATATTCAGGCTGTGAAATAGAAAACGAAAGCTTCCTAAAATCGCCTTCCTCTTTTGGAAGCGCTCAAGAAAGAGCGGCGCAATGGGATAGAGAATGCCGGATACCAGGGGGATGGATGTGACAATGCCGATGTCAGCGCCGTCAAACCCTCCCGCCAGCAAAAATCCAGTGAGGAAAACCCCTGTAGTCAGGGCCGTGTAGACAGCCTTTAAAGCTTCCGATACAAGAATACAGACCCTGGCTTTTCCCTCCTGCGTCCCTGTGGAAAAAATCACTTTCCACTGTCCCCGTTTTTCACCTTCCATCTGTTCCTTCCCTTTGTGTCACAAAATCATCCACATCCAGGCATTTGCCGCCCAGCTGACGAGAGCGTTCTGCTGCCAGCGCCATATAATGGCTGGCCAGAGATTCCTCCAATCCCGTAAGGGAATCCCTTCCTTCCCGTCTTGCCTGAAACATTTCCGAAAGCATGTGGTAATCTCCGCCTCCGTGCCCCGATACCGTTTCCTCTACACTCAGGCGAATCTCCTCAGGCTCCTTCCCGAATGGTTTTAACAGGATTTTTTCTTTTTCCAGCTCTCCCCACAGGTCTCCTTTGGTACCCATTACATGAATGGTTCTGTAATTGTCGCTGTTAAGCCCACACATGGCAAAGCTGATGCTGACGCCGTTTTTCATCACCGCGGAAAGTGTCTGGTGATCCACCACATTGTTGTCGCAGCGAAAAACGCAGCGTCCATAAGGGCCCGTGCTCAGAGCCTGGTACAGGCTCTCCCTGTCTCCAGACGGCGTGACCGCTTTCTGCATCCAGCCCGCACCGTTGGCGTCATATCCGGTAAGCGCATCCGTCACGTATATTTTCTCCGCGTCAAAGCAGCAGCTTTCCTTTACCGGGCAGCCCCCCAGACAGTGGGACGGCGCGCCTTCCGGGGCGTTTTCCTTCCGGAAAAACGTAAGCGCTCCAACGGAGGAAACGGTTTTGCAGGTGCTGCCGGTGAGCCAGACCAGAATATCCATATCATGGCAGCTTTTGGCCAGAATCATGGGACTTGTCTTATCCGCATCCCTCCACTTTCCTCTTACATAGCTGTGGGTCTGATGCCAGTAGCCTACGTTTTCCGCAGCTTGAATACAGACCACTTCTCCCAGTTCTCCTCTGTCAATCAATTCTTTGATTTTTTGGTAAAAGGGAGCATATCGAAGCACATGGCATACTGTAACAAACCTTTTCAGCTCCCTTGCTCTTTGATTCAGCTTCTGGCATTCACCGATATCTGCAGATATGGGTTTTTCCAGCAAAATATCATAGCCTGCCTCCATGGCAAGCAGCCCGTGCTTTATATGCTGGTGATCCTGGGTGCAGATAAATGCCATGTCCGCAAACCTGGGAGCAGAAAAAAGCTCCTCTGCAGTGGAAAAGCAATTCTCGAGAGAAAGCCCATATTCCTCCTGTATCATCTTCCGCCGTTTCTCATCAGGCTCTGCCACGCCCACAACCTTCATCTGTTCCGGATATTTTTTTGCATAAGGAGCATAGGTCAGATAGCCCCTTCCACCTGCTCCTATAATGACCACCGTTACCGGCTTTCTGGTTTCCTTGGATTCGCTCATGCCTTTTCTCCTTTCTCCTCTGGGATCCTCAAAGACCCTTGAGCCGGTCAAGCTCCACCAGGTCTGCAATTTTCACAATTTTTCCCTCTTGGATACTTTTGTTGGCGGCAATACCAATCGAAATTGACAGGGCTCCTGCCCTCAGGCCTGCGCGCTGCCCCAGTGGATCGGCTTCTTCTCCGCAGGAATTTTCTGCCCGGAAGAGGTTGTCCAGAAGTTTAGTATCCGCTCCCCCGTGGCTTCCGGTTCCTTTTTTCATATCGTAGGTCATAACGCCGTCTTCTCTGTCAAATACCTTGATATGAAAGCATGTATCCTCCGCCTGGGGGCCTGTGTCAAACTGCTGGGCCTCCAATCTGCCCTCAGAGCCGGTTATGGACAGCTTCCAGCCCTCATAGGGGCCATAGGCAGTCAGAGAATACGTCATAGAAGCCCCCTTGCTGTAGCGCACATTCAGGGACATGGTATCATAAATATTTATTTCAGAATCAAAAACACAGCGGTCTCTGAAATAGCCATCCTCTTTTTCACAGTCAAAATACATTTCCCGTACAGACGGCTCTGATAATCCCGGGTACACAAAGGGGCATGTGGTCTGCTCCGTGCAGGTGCTGCACCGCAGTCCCTTCTGCCTTTTTTCATCCCCATAGAAGCGCAGAGCCCCAAATGCGGACACTTCCTCCGGGTCCTGCTCAATGAGCCAGTTCACAATATCAAAATGGTGGGTGGATTTATGTACCAGAAGCCCTCCGCTGTTTTCTATCCTGCGATGCCATCTCCGAAAATAGTCTGCGCCATGCACGCAGTCCAGCATCCATTCAAAGTGGACGCTGTAAACCTGTCCTACTGCCCCTTTTGCCAGCAGCTCCTTGATCTTTTCAAAATGAGGCATATACCGGCAGTTAAAGGTAACCCTTACATTTTTACCGGTTCTTTCTCTGGCATCCAGAATCTGATTCAGCTTGACTTCATCTATGGTTAAAGGCTTTTCGCAGATTACCTCCACTCCCATATCCAAGGCCTGTACCACATAATCATTGTGATATCTGTCCGTAGTAGTGATAATGGCGCAGTCCGGCTTAACCTCCCGGAGCATTTTGGCAAAATCCGTATACACAGGAATGTCCTGCCCCATCTGCCTTTTTACATACTCTGCCCTCATTTTGTTCACATCCATAATTCCTGCCAGAACGGCACAGTCTGCATACTCATCCCGAATGGCTTTCGCGTACATCCAGTATCCTCTGTTTCCGGCTCCCGCCAGAACATATTTCTTCATGACAATCTCTCCTGTCCGCTTTTTCTGTAATTTTTCCATATTTTCTTTGTCTTTCTATTCTGCTTCCTTGCGGTGCCTTGCAGCCCTATAAGTACTGCCGGAAAAAGGCAGCTGCTTTTTTCCCTGAGAAGGCGTGGCCTCCCGAATGGATATCCTTCCAAAGCTGATCGCCCGCCCCGGCATTCTCATAAATATTTTTTACGCTCTCGTACCCCTTCCACAAATCCTGGAAGAAGAAGCATCTGTCCCCAGTGCCCATTTCCAGAAGAAGAGGTCTGGGTGCAATCAGCCCGGCAATATCCGATGTATCCAGATGGCATCGCAGGCCAGGCAGAATCTGAGAGCCACAGAAATTCCCCCTTGCAATCCCAAAACGGTCCAAGGGGTTGATATAGGCAATGATATCCGCCGCCTTAATTCTTGGCTCCACAGCGGTGGTAAACGCCGTCATGGTTCCCCCCATGCTGAGTCCCATCATGCCGATTCTCTGAGGATTCACATCCTTTCTGGTGCACAGATAGTCAATGCAGCACTTCATATCCCAGATATTCAGCGCCAGTGGATACTTTCCCAAAATTTCTCCCTTCAGAAGGTTTACATTGCAGGTGTCCCTTCCCAGCCAGTCATCTCCGTCTCTTCTCTCTCCAAATCCCCTTAGATCCGGGCATATGGTCAGAAAACCCGCCTTTGCCATCTGCGCGCCGTAATCATAATTCATCTCCGCTATATCTGCCCGGCATTCCGGCGTTCCAGCCAGCCCCGCCACGGGATCCTTGCCAAATTTCCCGTGCCCATGGCAGCACAATATTGCCGGAAATCCCCCCTGGGGCTGCTCCCCTTTGGGAATCAGCACCTGACAGGGAACAGACATCTCTTCCTCCGAATCAAATACAACTCTCTGCCTGATAAAGTCCTCTTCCTCCACGGAATATTCCACATCCGACATAAGAGGAACCCTCTTTGGAAAATCTCCAATCAGCTCCCGGAGCTTTGCGCCGGAAGCCTTTTTCCACTCTGCAAAGTCCCATTCCTCGTTCCAGGAAAGGGCAGGACTTATTTTCTCCGCCTGCATCCGCCAGTAATACTCCATGGAAAACTGATGTCTGCTCATAGTGCTACTCCTTCACCGCCCCAAGGGTCATCCCCGTGGTAAAATATTTCTGCAGGAAGGGATAGACGCAAAGAATCGGAACCAGTGCCACCACAATCACCACATATTTCAGCTGTGTGCTGATCATACTTTGAGCCGCAGAACCCATGGCTCCCCCGTCCACAGCGGATTCGTTATTAATCAATACCTTCATCAAATAAATCTGAAGGGGCTGCAGGTCTCTCCGTCCCGGCAGGTAAATCATTGCGTTGAAATAGCTGTTCCACTGCTGAATTGCATAGTACAAAATCAGAACGGAGATTACCGGCTTTGAAAGAGGCATATAAACCTTCCACAAAATTTTCATTTCTCCTGCGCCGTCAATTCTGGCCGAGTCATACAGGCTGTCGGATATTCCCGAAAAAAAGGTCCGGGCAATAATGATGTAATAGGCGGCCGCTCCTGTTGGAAGCACTATGGCCCAGCGGGTATTGTACAATCCCAGATTATTAATCAGCAGATACATGGGAACCAGTGTTCCCGTAAAAAACATGGATATGGAAAAGAATACCGACAAGGGCTTCCTTAGGCAAAACTGTTTTCTGGAAAGCGGGTAGGCCGCCATCAGGGTCAGCAATACGCTGATAGCCGTTCCCACTACAGTGTACCATATGGTATTGTAATAAGATCTCCATACCTCCATATTGGAAAATACCAGTTTAAAAGCCTGCAGGGAGAATCCCTTGGGCAGAAGCTTCACCGTTCCCGATACCACCGCTTCAGGTCTGCTGATGGACATGCTGAACACATAAATCAGCGGGTAGGCTGTAATGCAGGCAATTATAAAGCAGAGCACATAATTTACAATGGTCACCACTTTGTCCGACACGGACATTCTCTTCATGCTTTCACTCCTTTCTTCCCTTACCACAGCGAGGTTTCCGATACCCTGCGGCTGATTTTATTTGCAGCAAACACCAGAATCAGATTGATAACGGAATTGAAAAGCCCCACCGCAGATCCGAAGCTGTAATTTCCCTCCACCAGGCCGGTGCGGTATACATAGGAGGAAATCACATCCGCCGTCTCCAGGTTCACAGGGTTATAGAGAAGAATTATTTTTTCATAGCCTACGCTCATAAGAGTTCCCAGGTTCATAATGAAGGTAACAATAATGGTGGGCATAATGCAGGGTATGGATACATGCCAGACCTGCCGCAGCTTTCCTGCTCCGTCCACCCTGGCCGCTTCATACAGCTCGGGGTTCACCCCCGTAAGAGCGGACAGGTAGACAATGGCAGACCAGCCAAACCCCTGCCAGATGCCGCTGGCAATAAATACTGTCCGAAACCAGGAAGGCTCCATCAAAAAATTAATGGCTTCCCCGCCCAAAGCCTTGATAATGGAATTAATGATGCCTGAGCTGGGAGACAGAAAATTTACCAGCATACCGCACACAACCACGGTGGATATAAAGTAAGGGATATAGCTCACCGCCTGCACCAGCTTCTTGTATGCCCCAGCCTTCAAATCATTGGTCATCAGCGCAAAAATAATGGGAATGGGAAATCCCCACAAAATACTGTAAACGCTGATTAAAAGCGTGTTGCGCAGCACACGGAAGAAATAAGGGGATTCAAAAAACTGAATAAAGTATCGAAAGCCAACCCAGGGGCTTTTGGTGATACCCAATACGGGTGAATAATCCTTAAAAGCAATGATATTGCCGTACATGGGGTAATAGATAAAGACGAGATAGTGGATCACTACCGGCAGTACAATCAAAATCAGTGCCTTATCCCTTTTCAGCTGCGCCCAAAAGGATTTCTTTTTTATCTTTTTATCTTTCATATTTTCTCACACTGCTTTCTTTTTCGGGCGCCTTTTTGGGGCGCCCGAAATCTGTTTCTATTCCGCCATCGCTTCCTGCAGTCTGTCATACTGAGCCTGCTTTACAGCCAGGAGCTGATCTACGCCAAGGGTATGCACATATTCAACATAGCTGTCCCATTCTGCTTCAATATCGGATACACCTACTGTAAACTTACCGGTCATTTCCCAGATATAAGTGCTTAAGTCACCCGCAATTCCTTCTATGGAAGCGCTCTCCTCCGCTGTAGCGGGAGGAAGCGTAAGGCCCGGCACAATATAGGGTCTTGTAGCGTCGCTGACTTCAATAATGGTTTCTCTCAGCTCCTCCGGATAGCTGAAAAGCATTGCTTCCTCTCTCTTTTCAGATTTGATAAAGGGGCCTCCCACCTGACATCCATAAGCCTCCAGAGCCTCTCTTGCCGACAGGCCGTTTGGATCATTTGTCACCTTTTCTGTAAAAGTATAGGTTCCATCCGCCTCCTTTACATAGGTATCGCCTTCAATGCCAAAATTCAAAAGCTCAGATCCCTCTTCACTCATCAGATAATCCATAAATGCCACTGCAACGTCAGGGTTTTCACAGGAGCTTGTAACTACGTAACCGTTTACAGACATATCGCCAATGATTTCCACCTGCCTTGCGTAAGGACCCTGGGGCGGAATCACAGGGATCAGCTCTGCACCCTCCACGCCGTTTGCCTCAAGGGCCGCTTCAAGCGTAGGGATATTGGACGCATATGCGGTGAACGCTCCTACCTCGTCCCTTGCAACCTTCTCAAACATCTTGCTTTCGTCGCCCAGCGTCAGAAACTCAGGGTCCAAGAGCCCTTCCTCATAAAACCCGTTCAGCCAGGTATAAAATTCCTTTGCTCTGTCGCTGATGAATTCATACTGTATCTGACCGTTTTCGTCAGGATACCAGCCGTCTGACTGGAATAAATGCAGTCCCCAAGCATTTCCCCAGAAGGTTGGATACCAGGCATGTCCGCCTGCAGAATAAGGCACCTCATCATCAGGATTGCCATTTCCGTTGGCGTCCTCATCTCTGAATGCTCTCAGCACCTCCATCCAGTCATCTATCGTGTCAGGAACCTCCAGGCCCAGTCTGTCCAGCCAGTCCTTTCTGATAATAAACGTATAGGGAGAAAAATATGCCGATTCATTCAGCTGATTAATAGAATAAATATGACCGTCTGCCGAGGTAAGCGCTCTTGCATTGGGAAATTCCTCATAAGCCTTCAGAATATTTTCACCATTTGTCTCAATATAGCTCTCCAGAGGAAGAATAATTCCCTGCTCTCCCAGTTCAGAAAGGCTTAAGCCATTGGGAAGCAGCATAATATCCGGCAAATCCCCGCCTCCGGCTGTCACTCTCAGTTTCATTACCTCTACATATTGAGCCGAAGCCGTTACGTCCCAGTTAATTTTGATGTTCGTCCTCTCCTGGATTTCCTGCCATACTGGAAGCTGATCCGCCAGACTGGCCACCGAGCTGTCAGGCGTGGCGATTGTCAATTCCACCTGTTCCGCAAGGGGAAAGGTTATTTTGGAAGCTTCGCTCTCCTGAGCGCCCGCGCTTTCAGCTGCCGCGCTTTCTGTGCCGGCCACAGACTGCGGCTGGCTGTCTGCAGCCTGCTGACCCTCATTACTTCCGCAGGCTGTCAAGCTTCCCGCAGTCATTACGAGTGCCATGGCGCCTGCCAATAGCTTCCATTTTCTGCCTTTTTTCATAAAAAATATACCTCCTTTTATTTTGCCTTCTGCATTCGGTATTTTTCCTCCCGCATCCAGCAGTTTGCTCTTGTGATATGTGAATTGTAAATTTGCAAATGGTTGTTTGCAACAATTTATTCTTGAAAAGCATTTATTTTTTGTATCATATGACCAATCAGCAAATTTTGTATCCCTTGCAAAAAAGCATGGGTTGCCAACCCTGATTGTCTATATTACGCTGAAATTACTGCATGGTCAGTATAAATCAACAATACAACTATTTTAACAAGGAGGAATTCCCTATGAACATCCATATTCAGGAAACAGCACAGCAGCTTGGACAGCAGGCAGCCCATCTTACTGCACAGTATTTAAGAGAAGCCATCTTAAAAACTGGAAGCGCCCGTTTGATTTTATCCACCGGCAGCTCCCAGTTTGAAACTCTGCATGCCCTGGTGCAGGAGGATGTGGACTGGAGCAAGGTAGTTATGTTTCACCTGGATGAGTACGCAGGACTTCCCGAAGCCCATCCCGCCAGCTTTCGCAAATACTTAAAGGAACGGTTTATCTCTCTTGTGCCATTGGGGGCTTATCATCTGGTGGACGGAAACCCTGCGTCCATCCCTGATTTGACCAATGAGCTTCGCAAGGCTCCTATCGATGTGGGTCTGATCGGAATCGGTGAAAATGCTCATATTGCTTTTAATGATCCACCGGCCAATTTTGAGACAAAGGAAGCCTATATCACTGTAAATCTCAATGAAAGCTGTAAGCGCCAGCAGGTGGGAGAGGGCTGGTTTGCGTCCATTGAAGACGTTCCCGCTCAGGCCATTTCCATGACCGTCTTTCAGATCATGCAATGCCGTCATATTATTTCCAGCGTTCCCCACAAGGTTAAGGCCAAAGCTGTATATGACACCTTATGCAGCAGTCAGGCAGTGCCGGAAATTCCGGCCACAATTCTAAAAACCCATTCCAGCTTTGATCTGTTTTTGGATAAGGATTCTTCATCCCTGATTACAGGGCCGGTTGTCTGGAGTCTTTGAGGCTCCTTTGAGCAGCCGCAGTCATAACTGCAGTTTGTTGTGCGCCTCTCTGCCCAGAGCAATAGAAGCAGCTTGCAATCAGGTTTGACAAACTCTGTGGTCTGATATTATGATGACAATGACATCTATTGACGGGAAACGCAGAATAAAAGGAGGCGGTCTCTTGCTGCATAAATATATTACGAAATGGAAAAGTATACCGAAAATTTTTCTTCGGATGTTTCTTTATAACTATATCTTTTTCCTTTCTTTGCTCTTCGTAATCTGCGCCGGCGTCTGGGGCTTTGCCACGCATCAGCGCCGGCAGGTCTTTCGGGAGAGAGCCTCTTCCCATTGTCAGGCTCTCTCAGAATATTTCGACAGCCTTTTTACATCCTTCGACAGACTTTCTGTCACGGTAGGGCATAACGCAAGACTTCGCTCGCTGGCATCCGATCCGGTGTCAGAGCTTGATTTTGATCTGATAGATTCCACTATGCTGTTTTCCGCCCAGCAGGATATGATTACCTCCCTGGCTATAAACAGCAGCATTTCCAATCTGGCCATCTATTTATATGGAAAGGATTATGTGATTTCCAGCTACGGCACTTCCACACTGGAAAGTTTTTACCAGAGCCTCTTCCTTATGGAGCCAAACGCTCTGTCAGAATATCTCCGGCCCCTGGACGCAGGCTCTTTTCTTTTTCTGCCTCGTTCCGAGGACAGCAATTCCGTATTGTCCCAGAACTCTGTTTATGTTATCTCACTGGTTGATACCAATGGAACACGATATGCCAATCTTTTTATTTTTCTGGATGACAGAGAGATCGGGCAGCATCTGGAGCGTTTAGTGGATTCCAGCGAAAACTATTACATTTTCACAAATCAAAATCAAACTGTTCTGACAAATGGGGAAGCTGCCAGTGAGGAGGAGCTGCTGTCATTGGGCCATGCAGCGTCTCAAACGCTCTTTTTACTTGAGAATGCAGATGACTGGAAATTCTATGTGGGAACCTCTCCCGAATATCTGAAAAGCCAAATGCTGCTTATTACACTGGTTCTGGCGGCTTTGTGGTTCGCCGCAGCTTTCATTGGCATTCCTGTAGTATTTACCCTGTGCCGCAAAAATTATAAGCCGATCCGAGAGCTGGCCGATCTTATCTCCCAACAGGCTCAAAATTCCAAAAACGCTTCCTTGGAAAAGAAAACGCAAATGGAGTATGAGACTTTAAAGCTTGCTATTTCCTCTATTTTTAAGGACAAGCATCTTTTAGAGGAGCAGCTTTCCATTTACAAGCCTGTGCTGATCAACAGTCTTCTTCTACAGCTTTTGGAAAATACAGGAAATTCTGACTCTGTGATAAGCGGCCTGGCGGCTCTGGGAGTGCCCATTCCGTATCCATGCTATAAGTGTATCTCCCTGCAGGCCGTCTCCATTCATCAGGAGATTTTTATTAACCGGGCGCTTTCCATGAGAGAGCACGGAGCGCTTTCCTGCCTTTTTATTTCCATAGACAGGCATACCGGATATTATCTGGTAAATGCACCTGACTGTGAAAGCTGTCTTGCAGCGGTTTCATCCCTGACTGCATTGCTGGACAAAACTGCTGGAGTTTCCTGTATCGGGATCGGATGCTGCGTACAGAAAGCCGACAATATTTCCCACAGCTACCGGCAGGCTAAAGAGGCTTTGCGCTATTTAAACTTAAGCGCAGGCAGCAAATGCGTGTCTTGGGAAGTCCTTGAACCCATCCAAGCCCAGTCCGCTTTATTGCCGTCCTTGAGCGCCTTTTCCTCTCTGCTGTTATCCGGACAATTTACCGACGCCGACAAAGAGCTGCAAAAATACTGGAAGAAAAATATCTTGCAGGAATATGTTCCTAAATCCGCTCTGGTACACTTTCAGCAAGGCCTTCTGTCCGTGCTGCAGCAGCTGAAAAAGGATCATGGCTTTTGCTGTGATGATACCTGTATCCATTCTCTGCAGTCCTGGAGCGTAAATATGCCAGAGGCCTTTCCGGAGCTGTGGCAAATTTGGGAAAATATCAGAGAAAGCCTGGCCCGCAGCTTCTCTGATTGGAAGGAGGAACGAGATTCTGAGGATATCCGCCTTTTTCTCGACTATCTTCATGAGCATATTTACGAAGAGGATATGTCCTTAAGTAAGATGGCTGCCACCTTCCATATTTCAGAGAGCACCGTAAGCAGGCGGATCAAAGCCTTCACCGGATACAGCTTCCTTGATTATGTATCCAATAAGCGTATCTCCCATGCCTGCTCCCTCCTTGCCGAAACTAATATGTCCGTCCAGGAAATCGCTGTTGCCACAGGCTATTTAAACGATGTCACATTCCGCCGTCTCTTTAAAAAACAGATGGGAATTACTCCCAGCGAATACCGTCAGATGAATCGAAGATAACGTTATTAAAATATGGAAATTGTTGTTTTTCTTTTGAACGAATGGTATTATAATGAATTTGAAACACTAAAAACAAATCATGACAGGAGGCAGCATTATGAAAATATTGTTTTACGATACCAAAAATTATGACAGGGATTCCTTTGACGCAGCTTTGAAAAAAGCAGAGAATAACCATATTGAAATCGAATATATCAAATCTGATTTAGACCCGAGAACCGCCGCCCTTGCGGAGGGGTGCGATGCAGTCTGCGCCTTTGTAAGCTCTGATGTGGGCGCTAAAACCTTAGAAATTCTTCATGAAAAAAAGGTGGGACTGGTGCTCATGCGCTGTGCAGGCTTCAACAACGTGGATTTGGAAAAGGCGCAAGAATACGGTATCCGCGTTATGCGGGTTCCCGGCTATTCCCCCGAGGCCGTGGCGGAGCATGCCATCGCTTTGGCACTGGCATGCAACAGACGCCTTTATAAGGCTTATAATAAGGTACGGGAAAACGACTTCAGCCTAAGCGGCCTGATGGGCTTTAATTTTTATGAAAAGACCGCAGGCATTATCGGCACCGGAAAAATCGGAGCGGCTATGTGCCGTATCTGCCAGGGCTTCGGCATGCGGGTGATCGCCTATGACGTATATGAGAATCCTGCCTTGAAAGATTTTGTGGAATATGTATCCTTAGACAGGCTGCTTCAGGAAAGCGATTTAATTTCCCTGCACTGCCCGCTCATGGATTCCACTTATCACTTGATAAATATTGACACCATCAAGAAAATGAAGGACGGTGTCATTTTAGTGAACACCTCCCGGGGCGCCCTGGTAAAAACCGACGACCTTATCGAGGGCATTCGTATGCACAAGTTTGCAGGAGTTGGACTGGATGTGTATGAGGAAGAAACGCAGAATGTGTTCGAGGACCGCTCCGACGAAATTCTGGAGCATTCCACCACTGCCAGACTGCTTTCCTTCCCCAATGTAATGATTACCTCCCATCAGGGCTTCTTCACAAAGGAGGCGCTCACCGCCATCGCAGAGACCACTCTGCAGAATGCCAGAGATTACCTGAACGGACATTCCAGCCAGAACGACGTAAAATAAATGCCTGTTTCTTATGGGCGGTGAGGTTACTCATAGCGCAAAGCTTCAATGGGATCCATTTTTGCCGCCTTATTGGCGGGATAGTATCCAAAAAACACCCCGATTGCCATGGAAAAGGTAAGGGACAGGATAATGCTGGAGACAGAAGGCGACGCCGGCGTTCCCAGCAGATCTGCCGCCGCCACTCCAAGCACTATGCCCAGCACAATGCCGATCATGCCTCCGATCAGGCAAATCACAATGGCCTCCACAATAAACTGCAGACGGATGGAGCTGTTGGGCGCTCCCAGCGCTTTTCTGGTGCCGATCTCTCTGGTTCTCTCCGTGATAGAGACCAGCATGATATTCATTACGCCAATACCTCCCACCAGAAGGGCTATCCCGGCGATTACCGCTATGGCTGTGGTAATGGTGGAAAGCATGCCGGACATACTCTCCACCATGGATGCCATGCTGAAAGCGGAAACCTCAAAATCCCTGTTGTTGCGGTAATAGGTATTGAAAAACTGTTCTGTGACGGAGGCAAAGCGATCCGCATCCTCGGACGGGGAGGTCACTACCGTAAACTGGGCATACCCTTCCGAATGGTTCATCTCCTTGGCAGTGGTCAGCGGAATATAAAAGTTTGTGGCCACATCTCTATAGGAGGCGGTGGAAAAGCTCATAATGGTCTGCTCGTATTCATAGACCCCCACCACGGTAAACTGGTAGTAAGCGTCTCCTATGTTTACCTGCAGTATGCTTCCCACCGCTTCCTCCGGACCGGCCCCCTCACCCAGCAGATTTTCTACCGCCCGGTCTGAGATAATGGCCACCATTGACGCCTCGTTTGTCTCTCTTTCCTCAAAAAAGCGTCCCGCCAAAAGAGTGGTATCCTGGGCCAAAAAATACCCAAGGCTCACCCCCTGGGCTGAGATATTGGCGTACAGATCTCCATCCTGAATCTGTCCGCTTCCCACTGCCTCCGACGCGGATATGGCAATCACCGAATCCCCATAGGTAGTGCAGTAATTTTCCAGCATCTCCTTTGTAAAATAATCCTCCTCTGAGGCTGCCGCCACAGTATTTCCTTCAGAAAAGGAGAGGCCGGACTCCGTGGAATCCTCTCTGGTCTTCTGCTGAAGTCCCACCATAATGTTGGAAGCTCCCATGGAGGACATGGTATCTGTCACATACATGGTCATGGAATCTCCCACTGTCATAATGGCGATCACCGAGGCAATTCCGATAATAATTCCCAGCATAGTCAAAAGCGCCCGCATCTTATTGGCCTTCAGGCTAAAAAGCGCCAGCCGGATATTTTCATATATCATCATATGGCCGTTCCCCTCCTTTCTCCCAAAATGCAGCCGTCCTTTATGGTAATGACTCTCTGGGTCTCCTCCGCCAGCTCCGGGGAGTGCGTGATCAGCACAATGGTCTTTCCCTGTTTTTTGTGAAGCTCATGGAACAAATCCATAACCATTCTGCCTGTTACAGAATCCAAAGCTCCCGTTGGTTCATCTGCCAGAATAATGGCAGGATTATTTGCCATGGCCCGGGCAATGGCCACCCGCTGCTTCTGGCCTCCCGAAAGCTCCTCCGGCAGATGCTTCATACGGTCGCCCATTCCCACCAGCTCCAAAAGCTCCTTAGCCCTCTGAATTCTTTTTTTATTGGGCATTCCTGCATAGAGCATGGGCATTTCCACATTTTTCAAGGAATTGGTCTTGGGAATCAGATTATAGGTCTGAAAGACAAAACCAATTTTGCGGTTTCTGATTCGTGACAGCTCCATATCCTTGGCCGCCGTCATGTTTACTCCGTCCAGTATATAGGTTCCGGACGTGGGGCGGTCCAGAGATCCGATAATATTCATCAACGTGGATTTTCCAGAGCCGGAGGCCCCCACAATAGCCACAAATTCGCCCTCTCGCACTGTCAGGTCGATTCCCTTGAGCACCTCCAGCTCATTGGGCGTTCCCACATAAAAGCGCTTTCGTATTTCCTTCATTTCGATGATTATGCGCCCTTCCATCTAAAAGCCTCCCATAGCGCCCTGGCTCTCCAAAAGCTCCTGCAGCGTCGTTCCTGTATTTTCCGTTCTCGGCACGATCACCTCCATGCCTTCCTCAATCTCAGAGCCGGATACCTCCGTATAATAATCGCTCTCAAGACCCTTCGTCACTGCAATCCGTCTGGTCTGGCCGTCCGCCGTAACCGCTTCCACATAGTATTCTCCATTCTCGTCCTCCTGCACAGACGCATAAGGAACCGTCAGAACATTTTCGCTTTCCTCCAAAATGATATTCAGTTTTGCCGTCATATCCAGCTTTAGCAATTCATTTTCCGTTTCTATGGAAACCAGCACCTCGTAGGTCACCTCGGCGCCTCCCTCCGTAGCTTTTGGCGCAATCCAAGTGACCTTTCCGGAAAGCTCTTCCTCTCCGGTTCCATTGGTACGAATCACCACGCTCTGGCCTTCTTTTATTTTCCCAATATCATACTCGTCGATCTGAGCGGATACCTGAAGGGCGTCCGCATTCTCAATGGTTGCCAGAATGCTGCCGTTGTACACATCTCCGGGATCCACGTTGACGGCTGTGATAATGCCGCTTATGGGCGCGCTGACAGTACACTGCTCAAGCTGCTTCTCATATTGACGTATCTGCTGCTCACTGGTCAGCCCGCTGGTAGACGCGCTCAGCCGGGCGGTTGTCAGGCTGTCCGATCTGGTGTTTACCGTGGTCTCATTGTTTCTGGCCGAGTCATCCTTTGCCCGCACCTGTTGGTAATAGGCGTCCAGTCTGGTGTCTGCGGCAGTGGAAGCGCTGTCATAGGCCGTCTTGCAGGCGCTCTCGGTCTGCATGGCGCTATTGTAGCGTAAAAGCAATACCGCCCCTTCCGCATCTCCGCTGCTGACAGAAGCGCTTCCCTGATATTCTTCATAAGCCTTTTTCGCCTCGCTGGAAGCCGTCTTTGCGTCATTATACGCCTTTTCGGCGTCCTGCAGGCCGGAAAGAGCGTCCTGATAGTCCTCCCAGGCGGAGGCTGCATCCTGATCTGCTCTCTCTGCATCAATGTTTCTTACCTGCTGTGCCTCTTGAAGACTTCTCTCCGCCGCAGATATGTCCAGCTGGCTTCTCTCGCTTGACGCATTCAGCGAAGCACGTGCATCCTCGAGATTTTGCTCAATGTCTTCTGTGGACAGCATACAGATCAGGTCGCCTGCCTGTACATAATCACCCACCTCCACATTCACGCTCTCCACGTCTATGCCGCTTAAGTGAACCGTCACTTCCTTTTCCTCCATGCCGGTTACTTTCCCTGTGGCGGATATTGTATTCACCAGGGTGCGCCGCTCCACAAGGGCCGTCTCTGGCTGGTTTATGGCCTCAGTCAGCTCCTGTCCGGCTTTCCGTAAACGGGCTGCGGCATAAAAAAATACGCCCAGCGCCGCCGCAATCAGAATTCCTGCAATCAGCAGCTTTCTGTGTCTTGTGATAAAAGCTTTCATTCTATTCTCCTCTTTACGCTTTCTTCCTCTGCTGCCATTGCGCCGCCCTTTTTGTCTGCAGACAGCAAAAAAGAGTGAGGCCATGCGCCCAGCGCTGCCCCACCCCGTCAATATGCAGCTTGCCTCTGAATCCTAATCCAAATGGAAAACCGGCTTCAAATCAATGCTCACCGGGCTGTTGTCCGGATTAGTCTCCATAATATCCGCCATAAAATCCCACCATTTGCGGTTTATGGCGGTATCCGCTCCCTTGGCCCAAAGCTCCTCATCCTCGATCTCGATATAGCCAAACAAGGTCAAGGTCTCCTGATCCAGAAAGATACTGTAGTTTTTGCCCCCATGCTCATGGATCATATCCTGCATTTCCGGCCAGAGCTCATTATGCCTCTTCTCATATTCCGCTTCCTTGCCGGGATATAGCTTCATTTTAAAACCCTTTATCATAGCTGCCTCCTCCTGTATCTCTTTTTAGCTACTTCTATTTTATCATGGATTCTGAGAAACACAACCGGTATCTTTCCTCCGGGAACAGCTTCTAAACAGCAGGAGCAGCAAAGCAACGGACAATGCGCCCGCCGCTGCGGTAATCAAAACGCCCGCTGCCGGCGTCCCCCCTATGGGAAGATAAGGAAGCACCACCCCTCCTAAATTAAACATCATATGTAGCACCACTGCCGCAAGGACAGAGTCTGTTTTCCACGCCACTGCGCAAAACAAAAGCCCCAACAGAAAGGCATATGCCATCCACAGTATCTGTCCGTGCACCAGACCAAAGGCCGCCGAGCTGACTGCTGCAGCTGCAGCCACAGGCACCGCTTTTCTCATTCGGGAAAAAATCATGCCCCGGAAAATCACCTCTTCTGCCACGGGAGCCGCCACGACCTGCGCTGCAACCGTCAAAAGCGTCACGCTTCCAAAGACCCCTGTGACCTCCTGCATATAATCTGCAAGCATCCATTCCGGCAAAAGCGCCAGCCCAAAGGAAACAAATACGTTCAAGGAAAGTCCCAGTAAAAGCAAAAGAGGAAGAAGCTGCAAGGAAAATGGCGTAAGATTGGCCTCCGCTGTTAGCTTTTTTTTGCGAATCAAAAAGAACAGCCAAAGAGCAAACAGCGTCAAACCGTTTGAGAGAATCAAAATCAAACCGATGTTTGCATAAATAGCTTCCACTACACGCTCCGTTATGGCCTGAACGTCAAATTCCGCACCCACTGCCGCCAGCCTGAACGCCTCGGTGAAAATAAAAATAAATTGAAAGGCAAAAGATACCAAAAACTGCATCCCCACAAAAAGCAGCAGGTAGCAGACAGCCTTGCCAAATTGTTTGAAAAAGTTTCTCATAGCAAATCCTTTCACACGATTCCCCCCTTTTTTGAAATACCATTCTGTGCTGTATGCCTTATATCCCTGGTGGAAGCCCTGACCGTCAATTCTCCGGCAAAGACCCTGTGCTGATGAGCCGACTTCCCTTCGATAATGTCAAAGAGGATATGGATGGTCTCAAGAGCCATCTTTTCCACCGGCTGCTTTATGGTGGTCAGGGAGGGCGTCACATATTTTCCGATCTCCACTCCATCAAAGCCAGCCAGGGAAACCTCCCCCGGCACATCAATTCCAGCCTCTGCCAGCGCCTTTTGGGCTCCGATAGCCAGTGCGTCGGAAATGGCATACAGGGCGGTACAGGGAAGCCTTCTCCCATTCCCCCCTCTGGCCGCTCTTTCCAAAAACTCTCTGGCCACCACATAGCCGTTTTCCAAAGAGTAATCCTCTATGTCAGGCTTCATGGACAGGATCAAATCCTCCCGCACAGGAATTCCATTATCCCTTAAGGCTTTTTTATATCCCTGAAGGCGAAGCCGTCCAATGGACGCGTCCGTGGTTTTGGCACAGATAATGGCGATATCTCTGTGACCGCTTCGGATGAGATAATCCACCATTTTATAGCTTTCCTTTTCATCGTTTACCGTCACCGAGGAATAGAAATGTCTGTTGTACTCTCTGGGAAGCACTCCGATGGTGCTGAGCACAAAGGGCACATGAAGCTGGGAAAGCTTTTCCTCACTGTGGTGAAAATAGCCGCCCAGAAAAATAATTCCCCGAAGCCTTTTTTCCTTTACCAGCTCAAGAGCCACATCCACCTCGTCCTCATTAAAATCCACATGCTGAAGCACCATGGAATACTTTTTCTTTTTGATCTGGGCCTCCATAATCTTAATCATCTCGCTGAAAAAGGAGTTGCCGATTCCCTTTACCAGCACCGCAACGGCCCTTGCATCCTGACGCTTCAGGTTTCTTGCGCTGTTGTTGGGAACATAGTTATATTCCCTGATAGCGTTTAAAACCTTCTGTTTCGTCTCCGGATTGATGTCAGGGTGATTATTTATGGCGCGGGATACCGTGCTGACACCCACTCCACAGATGCGGGCGATGTCCTTTATGGTAATTTCCTCCATAATGCTCAAACCTTTCTAAATCCCTGGCAGCCGCAGCCCCTTTCACTTTGGACTTAACCAGCTTCAGGCCCTAAGACGGCCATACAGCCTTGTCAGCTCCTTGATTTTTTCTGCCAGCTCTTCTGTAAAATCTCCGTCCTTCATTCTCCATTTCCAGTTATCCCCTATGGTGGACGGTGTATTAATACGGGCCCTGGAATCCAGCCCAAGATAATCCTGCATGGGAATCACCGCCAGAGACGCAACACTGGCAAGGGCTGCCCGTATCAGTTCCCAGGCTGCGCTCTTGTCAGGCTCCTCTTCCTTCAGGCAATGATACAGATTCAAATAATCATCGCACAGCCTTCGATCCTCCCCCGGCAGCGACTTGTACCAGCCCAGAATAGTGTCATTGTCATGAGTTCCCGTATACACCACGCAGTTTCTGGTGTAATTATGGGGAAGATAATCGCTTTCCTCTCTGGAATCGAAGGCAAACTGCAAAACCTTCATGCCGGGATAACCGGTTCTCTCCACCAATTCTATCACAGAAGGGGTCAAAAATCCAAGATCCTCCGCAATTACTTCCTTTTCTCCCAGCCTCTTTTTCATGGTCTCAAAAAAGTCATAGCCCGGGCCCTTTTCCCAAACGCCGTTTTCAGCCGTAGGCTCGCCATAGGGGATGGAATAATAAGCGTCAAAGCCCCGGAAATGATCGATTCTCACCACATCATACCGAAGATAGCAGCTCTCCATGCGTTTCATCCACCACTCATATCCCGTTTCCTTATGATATTCCCACCGGTAAAGGGGATTCCCCCAAAGCTGTCCTGTTTCTGAAAATGCGTCAGGGGGACATCCTGCTACCGCCGTAGGCTCGCAGTTTTCATCAAATTGGAAAAGCTTGGGGTTTGCCCAGGCGTCTGAGCTGTCCAGCGCCACATAGATGGGAATATCTCCAATAATGCCAATGCCCTTCTTGTTTGCATAGCTTTTCAGCTTTTCCCATTGTGTGAAAAACAAGTACTGCACAAATTGGTAAAAGCACACCTCATCCGCAAGCTTTTCCCGGTACTGCTCCATGGCCGCAGGCTTCCTCAGCTTAATGTCGTCCTCCCACAGAATCCAGCTGATACCGCCAAAGGAATCCTTCAGGGCCATAAACAGCGCATAATCCTCCAGCCAGTAGCGGTTCTCCTCCACAAAGCCCGCAAATGCGGCATCCTTTTTTATTTCACTATTTTCATAGGCCTCCCTAAGCATCTGAAACCTGTTTTCATAAATTTTGCCGTAGTCAATGCTTTCTTCGTCCCCTCCAAAGTCAAAAGCACTGCACCTTTCTTTGCTGAGCCACCCTCTTTCTATCAGTTCTTCAGGATCAATAAAATAGGGATTGCCTGCAAAGGTAGAGAAGGACTGATAAGGCGAATCCCCATAGCTGGTGGGGCCTAAGGGAAGTATCTGCCAATAGGATTGGCCCGCCTCCTTAAGACGATCTACAAAATCATATGCCTCCTTTGAAAAACACCCGATCCCATAGGGGGAGGGCAGGCTTGCAACAGGCAGTAAAATTCCGCTTTTTCTCATAATTTTCTCCGTTCCGAAGCATTCAACTAAGCTTCTATACTTCTTTTATCATAATACACAAAAAGCGATGAGATTGGAAGCAGTTTTCTTTTTCCAGTCTGCTTCTAAAAAAGACCGCCCTGCATTGGGATGCGCCGCTGCAGAGAGGTCTTTTCCTTATCTCAGTTTCCAGATATCTCGATTGTATTCCGAGATGGTGCGGTCCGAAGAGAAAAATCCTGCCTTTGCAATGTTTACCAGCATCATTCTCTTCCATTTCTGACGGTTCTCATAATCCTTCAGGGCCTGATCCTTCACGCGGATGTAATCCTCCAGATCCAAAAGGGTCATAAACCAGTCCTTGTTCAAAAGCTCCTTGTAGAGACGCTCCAGATTCTCCGCATGTCCCACTGCCAGAGCCTCCTTGCTGACAATAAAGTCAACCGCTTCTTTAATGGCGGGACTCTTCTCATAGTAATCCCTCGAAACATAATCTCCCTTGGCATAGTGATCGATGACAGCCTCGCTCTTTTCTCCGAAAATATAAATATTTTCGTCTCCCACCAGCTCATGGATTTCCACATTTGCGCCGTCGCTGGTTCCCAGGGTGACTGCGCCGTTTAACATAAATTTCATATTGCCGGTGCCCGACGCCTCCTTGGAGGCCAGTGAAATCTGCTCGGAGATATCGCAGGCCGGAATCAGCTTTTCCGCATAGCTTACATTATAGTTCTCCACCATCACCACCTTCATATAAGGGCTGACCTGGGGATCATTGTTAACGATCTCCGAGAGCACTAAAAGCAGATGAATGATATCCTGAGCAATCACATAAGCCGGCGCCGCCTTTGCTCCAAAAAGGAAGGTGACCGGTGTGGACGGTTTCTTTCCAGCCTTAATCTCCAGATATTTATGGATAATATACAGCGCGTTCATCTGCTGGCGCTTATACTCATGGAGACGCTTCACCTGAATGTCAAAAATAGAATTGGTATCCAGCTCCACCCCTTCCTTTTCCAGAATATGGGCTGCCAGCTGCTCTTTTTTCTCCTTCTTGATCTGGGCCAGTCTGTCCAGGACAGCCTCATCGTCTATCCTGGTCAAAAGCTTTTCCAGTTCCCTTGCATCCTTTTTGAAGCCATCTCCAATGGTCTGTGTCAAAAAGGCGGAAAGCTCCCTGTTACAGGACAAGAGCCAGCGTCTAAAGGTGATTCCATTGGTCTTGTTGTTGAATTTTTCAGGATACAGCTTATAAAAATGGTTCAGCTCGGTTTTCTTTAAGATATCCGTGTGAATAGCCGCCACTCCGTTTACGCTGTAGCCATAATGGATATCAATATGAGCCATGTGCACCTTATCGTCCTTGTCGATGATCTGTACCTTTTCATCCTCATATTTTTCAGCCACCCGCCTGCTTAACTCCTCAATCACGGGAACCAGCTGGGGAACCACCTGCTCTATATAGGAAAGGGGCCATTTCTCCAGCGCCTCCGCCAAAATAGTATGATTGGTATAGGCGCAGGTTTTACTCACCACCTGAATGGCCTCATCCATGGTAAAGCCCTCCTGCCCGGTGAGAATCCGAATCAGCTCGGGAATCACCATGGTCGGATGGGTGTCGTTGATCTGAATGGCCGCATACTCATTCATTTTGTGGAGGTCGCGGCCCGCTTCCTTTAATTCTTTTATAATGAGCTGGGCTCCGCTGCTGACCATAAAATATTCCTGATAAATGCGCAGCAGATTTCCCGCCTTATCGGAATCGTCCGGATACAAAAACAGCGTCAGGTTTTTCTCCACTGCCTCCTTGTCAAAATCAATGCCTTTCTTCACAAGACTCTCGTCAACGGAAGCAATGTCAAACAAGTGCAGCTTATTTCTGCCGTTTCCATAGCCGATTACATCAATATCATAGAGAACGGAGGTCACCTTCCTGTCCCCAAAGGCCACCTCAAAGGTACTTCCCTCCTTCTTCAGCCAGGAATTGCTCTCAATCCACTGATTTTTCTCCGCTCTCTGCAGATGATCCTCAAACACCTGCTTAAACAGGCCAAAATGATAATTCAGCCCGATACCGTCTCCCGACAATCCAAGAGTTGCAATAGAATCGAGAAAGCAGGCAGCCAGACGGCCCAGACCGCCGTTGCCCAAAGAGGGCTCCGGCTCCTCCTCCTCAATTCTGGAAAGCTCCTTGCCATTTTTTGCAAGAATTTCATTCAACTCCTCGTAAATTCCCAGATTGATCAAATTATTGGATAAAAGCTTTCCGATCAGAAACTCCATGGAAATATAATAAACCTTTTTCTCTCCTGCAATCACAGGAGTTTCCTCCATCCTGTTTTTCGCAAGCTGGAGTATGCAGTTATACAGCTGGGCGTCGGTACATGCCGCAATGTTCTTGCCATACATCCTTCCCGTAATCTCGTTTAACTGTTGTTCCAAATTCATGGTTCTGCCTCCTGTCATAAATCTCTTCTCTCAATATGTCTTGTAGGGTTCTTCGATTTTTCGCCGGCGAATATTTTACGCATTGGTAAATATCGCCCACGCTGTCAGCATATCACAGGAAAACGTTTTCCGCAAGTGATTGTTTTTAATTTGTGCAATATCACCTAACGAATAATATCCTTATAGTACATTTTGACAATGCTATGGGGCATGACCACCTGACGGCCTGCTTCCCCGTCCATCAGACGTTTTACCTCCTCCACAGCCCGGCTGGAAATACTGTAAAAATCCTGCTTCACCGTATTCATCTGCTTTCCCACATATCCCATCAGGGTGATACCGTCAAAGCCGCATACCGGGCGGAAAATATCCATATCGATCAGCGCATTCATGGCTCCGATTGCCATTAAATCCGATGCGCACACCACTACATCCTTATTCTTGGCATATTTCAGGGTAATATTCCTGGCCGCCAGCTCACTGAAATTTCCCGGACGAACCAGCATAGACAGTGAAAGCTCCTGTGCCAGACGCTTCATGCCATTCAGACGCTGTTTTGTCACATAGCCGTCCTTTTTTCCCGCAATATAGAGCACCCTTTTGCAGTTGTCACCCAAAATGGTTTTTTTTGCCACATCATACTGGGCCTGTTCGTGATCAATCCCCACGCAGGTGGTTCTTTCGTTGATCACCGGCGCATCGATCACCACACAGGAAAACTGGCGATCGTCTATCAGCTTCTGAAAGACCTTATCTTCCCTGGAAAGCCCGTATATGATCACACCGGCCACACTCTGGGACAAAAAATACCGGGTGATCTCCTCAGCGCTCATTCCCGCCAGCATGGAGGTAAATACAGTCAGCGCCTCCAGATTCAGCTCCTTGGCCTTGTCCAGCGCTCCCAACAGATACTGCATGAAAATCTGATCTATGGCCTGGGTCTGCTTCTTTGGGTCTAAAATGACAGCAACCCTTCCAAACTGCTTGGAGGAAAGGGCCGATGCAATGGAATTGGGAATATAATTCAATTCCTTTATGGCGTCCTGCACCTTTTTTTTCGTTTCCTCACTGATATTGGGATAACCGTTCAGCACCTTTGACACGGTGGAAATTGCCACACCGGCATGTTTTGCCACTTCCTTAATGGAAACCATACTCTGCTCCGTCCTCTATTTATTCTGCTCTTATAGTATATGGCAAAAAGTGAAAAGTCAATCGGGCGATAATAAAAAAAGATACTAAGGTACAAGTCAAATCATGGCTTAATATCTTTTTTCACTATTCAAGTCAACTCTTCATCCTCGTGCTCGTAAATTCTCGTCTCCTGTTCACTGCAGCCAGACAAAATAAGAAAGCAAAAAGGGGTTCCGAAATTCCATATCAATGGGATACTTCCTCCAGCAGACGGTTTTTCTTTATCACGTTTCCCAGCGCTCTCGCCATGGAACGAAAGCCCAGATCATTTGGATGGACGCCGTCCACGGTTCCCTCTTCCTTGCAAGCGTTCATTAATTCCCTTCCGGTCAGCAAAAATACGTTCTTATCTCCTGCAGCCTTTGCATCTTGAAAGGTCCTCTCTATTATGGCAAGTCGCTCCTTCTCATCTGAACGCAGTGTATACCGGGGCCTTGACAGGATAATAACAGGCGTTTGCGGCTTGGCCCTTCGGACTGCCTGGAACATTCTTTTGTGCGTATTCTGTAAATCCGCAGGAGAAGGAGCATTGTGATCATAATCATAGACAAACAACGACATATTCAGCGTTTTAATATAATCTGCCATGCGCTCCTCCCCTCTTGCACTTCCGGAGAAGCCCAGATTAAGATAATCACAGTTAAAGCGCCGGGATAAAATGCTTTGGTACGTCAATCCCGGCCGGGATGCGCATCCTCCCTGGGTAATCGAAGAGCCATAGTACACGATTGGCGTCTGACAGCGATAGGGCCTGGCCTCAGAGAGCCTTGCTCTTTCATCCAGTCCGATATATAATTCCCGTACAGCGCTGTACAGGGGAAAATGAATTGTAAATTCTCTGTTTTTTGAACCCTCAAGCTCTATGAAGCTCTCATAGCCCTCTGTCATATCCATAGGCGGCACAAAGCTCCCCTCGTATTTTTCCCGATTGCCTTCCTTGCTGTACAGGTCGAATCCCGCAGAACCCAGCAGGGAAAAAATCGGCGTCCTTGTAATGCAATCCATTTTTGCAGAAATCGCGATGTAAGCACTGTTTGTGCAAAAGCGCAGACGCCCCCCTGCCGTATTCGCATGAAGTGCAGCGACTCCCTCGCTTATCCTTACTGCCACCTTCTCAGGAAGCCTTCGGAATTTCCCATTTTCCATTGAAATCCCATAGATGCAAAAGGGCTTTTCCAAGACATTGTAATACTTTATCCCTGCTTTTTCTGGGGATTTGCCTGTCTTGAAATTTTCATCAAAATACTCTATTTTTTTCATCCCATCCCTCCCATCCTCAGACAAATACGCCTCCATCCTGTTTCAAGCCGCTTTGCAGGCACATTACAAAAACAGGCATGTGCCGATACAGCAAAGCAGCAATGCCATGCGCATCCGCCGCGTCAGCTTTTCCTTGAAAAAGCATTGTCCGAACAATGCGCCAAAAACGATGGTTCCCCCGGTCACAATTGGATACAATACAGTGGCGGGCAGGCTTTTTGCCCCGATCAGCTGAAGCCAATACGAAACGCTTCCCAGAAGCGTTGCCAGCAAAACCAGCCATATTGCCCGAAAAGAAAGCGCCGGATGTCCGGCGCCTTTCTTTCCAGCAGTCCCCAGAAGCGGCAGACAGAAAACAATTCTTGCCAGATTGCTGAGCAAAACAAAATCAGTTGACGGCACCGCCGCCGCGCTGATCTGATGCTCCTTGGAAATTACGCTTACCAGACCGTTCAATAAGAATACAGCGCCGCAAAGAAACGTAGGCTTCCTGCCTTCCTTATGCACTCCCTTTCCGGAATTTGACAGACAAATAGCTGCCGCAATCATTATAAGTCCTGCCGTGCGGGCATACGAAAAGGATTCGTCCAGTCCAAAAAGGCCCCACAAATAAGGAACTGTCATCCCCCCTGTCATGAGAAACAGAGTGTACAGCGTCATCTTTTCTTCCTTCATCAGAAGAAATCCAATTAACGTATAGCCTGTGGACAGCAATGCCATCAGCCCAGCCATCGCCAAAGAATACGCGCTGACCTGGAGCCGGAATCCCTTCACAGCCCAAAATACCAGAGAGGAAAAGATGCCATAAAACACCATATAGATCATACCGGCCCACAGGGATACTCCCATCTTCTTTTGATACAGCCGGTTGGCCGCAAGATTGCCCGCCCCTAATATAACGGAGACCAGTAACAAAATATAATTACCCATTGTTTTTCTGTTTCCTTACCATTGATAACAATCTCTGCCAAATACGCTTTCCCAGCGGGCCGGGCTGTCCGTCTCCAGCCAATCCAGAGGCCTGGAAGCTTCGGCGGCCTGGCAGCTTTTCCTGAACGCGTCAGAAACACCTTTTTTTACCTCTTCAGAATAGGCGTCCTCCGCTATGGACACAAACAACGGCGTTCCGCTTTTTGCCAGAACATCCAGCCACTGTCTGTTTTTCTCCCAGGGTATCTCATTGGTAATGCCTACGCAGTCAGCGTCGGCCAAGTAAAAGCGCTTGTGCTGGGGCAGCCGGAACGCCAGCGTATTGACACCCATCTTCTTAGTCCGGCTCCAGTCCCTGCCGCTTGTGTCATCTCCGGTACGCTGTACTTCAAAAATACCTGCCGACAAATGGCTGAAGGTGTTACATCCCATAATCAGCACGTTGTCTCCGGCAGCCTCGCGGATGGCAAGATACAATTCCTTTATAATCTGCGCTGTGGTTTTCCTGGAATCGTAAAATTCCATTCCCTCAAGCTGCAGCTCGTCTGTCACCTCAAATCCCCATTTTCCCCAAAGGTCAAAGGTTGAAAAATCATGCTTGATCAATTTATAGCCCCAGGACGCCAGTGTCCGGATGTCTTCCTTTATCATTTCAAGCGCCTTGGGATGGGAGGGATCTAATATGGCTGTGACGCCATTCTTTTTCAGTACGCACTCTGAGGGCACATATTCCACCGTTTCCAGCGGACGCATCCAAATCCCGGGAATCACCCCCTCTGCGCTGATGGCTTCAGCCAACTTCCTCATGTCCTGAAATTTTCCATTGCAATATTTCCACGGGCCGCCATTGTACCCGGAAAATTCACCCTCCCCCGGATGATACGCAAGCTCCCATCCGTCGTCCACTACCATATAGGGGCGGACGGGACACCCCTTTGCGCACTCTGCAATTCTCTTTGTATGCAATAGAATCTTTTCAAAGGAATTGTCTCCATAATTACAATACCAGTCATTTCCTCCATATATATGCGCATTCACCGGTCTGAGCTGTCCGCACATCGCCTCGCAGAACAGGCACATGGCGGAAAAAGCGTCCGTATCCCATTCTCCAGTTACAAGCTCACACAGCAGCAGACAACAACCGTACAGCTCCAGTCCCCTGCTTCCGTTCCTGACGTCCAGTGTCAGGGTGATCTTACTTTCATCACACTGCCAGAAGCACATTGCATTGGGAAGCGTCTTAACTCCGAACCCGTAATTACATTTGTCCGTTGTCCGGTGCGCCATAAAATACCACGGCATTTGCTTTTTTCCATCCGGTCTTTCCCATTTCAAATCACCATAGGCCCTCTCCCAGGCGTCTCCCAGAATAAGACAATCCGCGCCTGCAGCGCTGTCCGCTCTCAAGCGGACGGCGTAAATGCCTTGCTCCTTTCCAGACAAAAAAACCCTGCCCTCTGCGTCAATCATTACTTCAAGCTTTCCCATAGAAAAGGCATTCTGCGCCGTTCTCTCCATAGAAATCCAGCGTCCATCCCTATTGATGTCAGCCTGTTCAAAAATCATTGCCACACCTCCCCGAAGGCTCCTTCGTAAGATACAATACAGAAAACTCCCAGGCCTTCATGGAATTCAGCTCCATACGCGCCCTTCCGGTTTCCTGATCCACCTGAAACAAAAGCGGTCTCAACAATCCATCCTGTCCAATCTGATATGCGCCCGCCGCGTTTTTCACATTAACATCCAGCGCAAAGGGACCTGTTTCGTCCAAAGAGCCGTTAATCAACACCAGCAAGGCGCTGCTGCCATCCTCAGCGCATGCAATGAACGGAATCACTTTTACGCACTCCCTGATGGAAACCGGCATTTGTCCGCGACTCACCCAGCTGCACACAGCCTGAAGCTGATATCTCTTTTCCGGGGAACCCACAAATTTCCACGGCATAATTCCCATGACCGCAATTCGGCCGCCAAGGGAATTTTCATACAAGGACATACAGGGGCCTGCAGGCGTACCGCAGATCGTCTCCAGCCCGCTGATAAATTGCGCAGCTTCATCCGTCTTTTCAAGAACATAGCACTTGCTGTCCTCTCCCCAAAAAGTAATATAGGGGTCTCGTTTGCTGCCCGCAGCCATACCATTGAAGGGGTGGTCGTAAATTCTCTCATAGACGCCGTTATCCACTGTTTTTATGATTTTTACACCGCAGAATTTGTCCAAGCCGCGCTGTGCGAGAATAGAAAGCGCCTGCCCGTCCATAATCGCTCCCTGTGCGAGTATCTTTTTAAGCGCTTCTTCTTCGTAAGCTTCCGGCATGCTTCCAATCAAAAGGTTCGCACACGCCCCCTCAGGCCGCATTGTCAGAGGAATCCCTATTTTGTTCCATTCATACGCCTGATCCACCTTCTGTGCCGCCCGAAAGCTGAACCAATCCCCATCCACTCTGCGTTTTGCCGCATATGCCAGGCTAAAGCAGGGGTACAGGCCGCCCGGTACAAAGCCCCGCGTCAATCTCTCCATGGTATCCCACATAGCGCCGTACTGCCGGACAGCCTCCATCAGCTCCGGATAGTCCCCGCTGGAGATAGCGTTAAACGCAATTCCGCTGTGTCCGACAGCCAGACTTGCGGTACACTCCAGAATCACCATAGCCACTGATTTAGACAAACGCTGATAGGGAAAATTTTCCAATTCATACTGAATATCAGAAATCTCTTTCGGATACAGCGCAATCTGACGCGCACATTCGTGTATTTTCCGGACAATATCCAAAGGCTCATCATCGTTGGAAAAGCCTCCTCCCGGGCGCGCCATGGACGCCCCCAGCGCCTCCATCCACTGCCCGTACTCCGGGTTTGAATAGTTTCCCCACACAACACCGCTTGTCATAAGGCCCAGTCTGATTGTAGGAGAAGCTTCACTTACACTGCTCCCAATCCATTTCATCAGTTCTGTGATCGTATGACAATTCCAATCCAGCCAGGCGCGCCGCTCCCTTTCTCCCTCCGGGGAATTCAGCATTTGAACCAGCTTCTCCCGGTCATAGGTAGTATGGTTTCTTTGATTGAACCGCTCTATGCAGCGAGGGCAGAAGCACGCGTAATCCACTGTATGATGATGCATCCGGATGTCGTCGTCCACCCAGATAAAATCAGGCCCTGTCTCAGCCAGCAGCTTATATTTCTCCTGAATGTACTGTTGATATCCCGCTCCATTGGGGCACAGGCAGCTTCGTGATACGCGGCCGTCATGTCCCATCATTCGTTCAAGGGGCGGCTCTCCCCACACATCCCACGCCTCATCTATATGCCCCAGCGTATCCAAAACGTTCAGGCCTACACTGGGAATTCCCAATTCTCTCAAAGCGGGAATACGCCGCTTCAATACCTGGCACAAATCTTGAAAATAGGACAGCGGATAATAGCCATGATGAGAATACTCTGTAAACAGAGCCAGCTCATCCACGCAGTCCCTGTACCGCTCAAGGAAACGAAGCAGCGCCTCAAATTCAGCGTCCTCATAATAGCGCCAATATCCAATCCGATAGGCTTTTTTCATTTTTCCTCTCATTCTGCCGCATAAGCGGCTTCCCTCCTAAGATTTTACAGCCCCAGAAGTAATCCCATCTATGAATGTCTTCATATTCAGAGAAAACAAAATCACCATGGGGACGGAAGCCAGCACAAACCCTGCGAACATCGGTCCATACAATACCTGCTGGACGTCTCTGAAGGAATACAGTCCCAGTGTAATGGTTTTCAGCTCTTTATTGCTGGACAAGGTAAGCATCGGCCAGATAAAATCATTCCAGCTGTTTAAGAAGGTCAGAAGCACCTGTGTAAACAAAGCCGGCTTGATTAGCGGAGCCGCCACATACAGGAAGGTCTTGATGCCCCCCGCGCCGTCCAGCTTAGCCGCTTCAAACAGATCCCCGGGCAGGCTCTCGATATATGGCCTCAGCACCACAATAAAGGAAATCTGCGCCGTCGTCACGAAGGGGAAAATAGCCGCCCAATAGGTTCCGATAATTTTCATATCGCTTACAAGCACATACTGTGGAATCAATGTCAAAACTCCGGGAATCATCTGAAACATTAAAACAAACACATACAAAAACTCTTTTCCCGGAAAGCTCGTTCTCGCAAAGACATACGCGCTGGAAACAGCGATTGCCGATGTAAGAAAAACGCTGATTCCACTGATGATCAGCGAATTTTTAAAGTATTGCAGGATCATCCCCGCAGAATCTTTGTAATTTTCAAATCGAAGGGGCATCGTTACCCAAAATGGCTGCGCGGCAATCTCCACATTATTTTTGAAGCTGGAAATAATCATAAAATAGTACGGAAAAAATGTACACACAACGATTACTGCCAGAAAAACGATAATGCCCCCTCTGCAAAGTAACTTTTTCGTTTTATTCATTCTCCGCTGCCTCCTGCTATTCATCTGCCTTTTTAATATACTTCTGCTGCAAAATGGTAATAATCAAAATAATAAGAAACAGCACGGTTCCCTGGGCCGTGGCATAGCCATAGTTTCCATTTTCAAAGGCGTTTTGGTACATTGCGTACGCCGGAACCATCGTATGATACCTTCCCTGCGTGTACACGATCTGTACTGTGTAATCCTGTAAGCCGCCGATCATTCCCAGGACAGACAGCAGCTTGATCTGGGGAATAGACAGCGGCAGATAAAGTCTGGTAAAAACATCCCAGGCATTCGCTCCGTCAATCTGCATTGCCTCTTCCAGCGCCGTATCCACATTCAAAAAGCCCGCAAGAAAAATCAGCATTGCAAATCCGCCGGCCCACGGAAATCCTTTAAAGAGCATTGCCGGCAGTGTAAAACGGTTATCCGCCAGCCAGATATGGATCCATTCCTCTTTTCCCAAATAGTTTAGTATGGCATCCAAAATACCCGTATCATGCTTGTAAAAAAAGCTCCAATACATCGTTCCCACCATAGCTGGGATCATCATGGGAACCACAAACGCTTTCTTAAAAAATCTTCCCGCCCTGGTGTCCTTTAGACGGAAAATAAAATAGGTAGTAGAGAAATTGATCACAAAGGTATTGATAAATCCCCATACAATAAAAACCAGCAAAACCCCAAAGGATTCCCAAAAATCGGAATCTCCAAGCAATCGGACATAGTTATCCACACCTGCAAATTTCGGCGTAAAATAGTTGTTGGTTTTCCACCGAAACAGCGACCGGTAAATCCCCAGCAAGGCCGGATACAGCGTAAAGGTAAACAGAAATGCAAAGGTAGGAATCAGCGCGGCATACGACCACCGCGCCTTCCATATGCGCTTTCCCAAAGATTTCTGCCCAAAGGCAGCTGCTTTTGTCTTTTTCCCGTTCAAAATCTTTCCTCCTTTCCCAAGATACAGGGCAGTATATTCTCCAGGCGCTCTTCCATGCTCCAGACAAGATCCGTCAAGCCCGCCGCTTCAATATTCCCATCCCGCATTCCAATCACGTCAAAGCCGGCCAGACGCGCCGCTAAAACTCCCGCTGCGGAATCCTCCAAAACAATCACGCTGGAGAACTCCTCTTCATGGATTCCAAGGCCCACTTCGCATATTTCCCTGTACAGCCATGGGTGAGGCTTAGCGCACAGCTCCCCCAGAGTACCCGCACACCCGTCTCCAAAAGAGGTTCCCGCCGTAATCACGGCATCGTAAAATTTCATGGGGTCGCCCAGATAAGGCTTCCGGCAGTCCATTTCCCGGAATCCGGATATGATTTCCGGCATTGCTTTTTCATACAGGCCGCTTGTGACCAGGCCAATCTTAATATGGCTTTCCTTAAGCCTCTGCAGAAATTTTTTTAATCCGGGCGCCGGCATATAAGCGTTTTCTCTGCCCTTTCCCTCCAGTATCTCTCTCGTTTCTCTGTGAACCACATCCATATAACACTTTCTTGCTGTTTCCATATCTGCATCCAGACGATACTTTGCAATGCAGTACTTCAGATGTTCTGAAACAGAAAAACCGGATACAAATGGGATATCCTCCTTTGACAGCCGGAAAGAGGGATTGCCCATAAGAGCGCACACCGTCTGCTCAATGACGCCGATCCAAAAGCCTTCGCTTTTGATGCTTGTGCCGTCCAGATCCATCAGCACCGCTTTTGCCGGCCCCCGAAAGGGATGGCTGATCAGCGGATAATATACCGGCACGGCGGAATTGGGCAGGGTGACCAATATCTTTCCCGTTTGAAACACAACAAACTCCGAACGTCCGTCCAGGGGAGAGAGAATGCTTTTCACGCCATTGCGTCCGGCCCGAAAAATGCCATCGTATGTACAATCCAGATTTTTCCATTCAGCTATTGTATTTCTCGCCGTCATCTTCTTCACTCCATTCCAGGGATACCGTGACTATCTCTCGATCACCCGCCGAGAATGTAACATAATGTCCGTCCCGGACAGTTAAGCTTTCCAACAGGCAATTCTCCAGCGTTACTTTTTCTGCCCGCAGCAGTTTTTTCCAAAAGAACAAGGTTACGCAGCTCTCCGCGCCGGCCAAGCTATAGCCCCGCAGCAAAAGCTGATTTTTTTCTCTGCCTTTGGTGACAGAGGTAAGCAGGAAGTCTTCCCCCTTCCCTCCAAAAAAGCTGAGCCGTCCGGGCAATTCTCCACAATGCTTCGTGGTCTGCATCACATAACAGGGCTGTACCGCATCCAGCGCTGCTTTAGCCAAATCAGCATCCCTGACTTGCTTTGGGTATACTGCAAGCCAGTAATCAAACTCTGATTTCCCCTGACACTCTGCCAGCTCCTGATACTCATAGGTTTCTGTGGGATTGCCTGCATTGCTGAAGCACCGCAGAAGGGTCAGTGCAATCGCCCTGGTATCATCATCCAGCACCTCGTATTCGCAAATCCCCTTATGATATACCGCCGCGCAAAATTCCTTTTCGGAGACCGCCACAAGCGAATGACTGGGCCATGTCCGCGCGGCCGCCTCATACCACTGGCTGGAATCGGGCACTGTGATTTCCCGCTGTACAATATCAAATGGGGAATCTGCCCTGCAGAGCATGGCTCCCGAAAGCCCCGTCTCAAATAAAACCCTCAGCCTGTGATCTTTTATCGTATTATCCACAACCGTGTGGAACTGCAGCCATCTTGCTCCTTTTTTTAAAGTAACATCCGTTGTGATGCAAAGCTCCTCCCATTCGTCGCTTCGCTGCATACGCCCCTGATCCACCCATTCGCTTCCATGAGGCACATGCACCTTCAGCGCGGTCTCCACACGCTTAGGGAGCCTCCAGCGCAGCATAATCCGATAAGTCGCCTGCAGCGGTCCGTTATATACCAGTGCGGCAGACGCTGGTTCATTCAGACTGTACATTGTCATCCGCTCATATACAGGACTGTACACCAGAGGACCGCCCTTGTCAGAAGAATCCTCAAAAAAGTGCACCTGCTCCATGACCCTTCCGGTTTCCTTTTCCGTTACCGTAAGCGTTCCGTTCCAGTTAATCTTTACAGAAAGATATTCATTTTCCAGCATATTGGCTTTGGGAGAAATCCAGTCAACCGGCCGCTGCTCCCCTTCCTTTGGCCGCAGCCTCAAAGCAAGGAACCCATTCTGCGGGATGTCCTGCAGCCGCATCACCAGCCTGCATCGGCTCACATCAAAATCAAAAGTGTCGCCATATTTTAAATACGCATAAACCGTATCGTCCTCAATATTCAGCATCTGTGCCGGGATTGAATTTCCCTCCAAATCCGCCACATCTATGGAAATTTCTCTTCTCCCCTTATTGGCATAGCGCAGATTCCAGGAAAGGGGCACGTCAACCGTGCATGTCACCATTCCGGTACGCTCAAAGGGAAGTGTATTGTACACTACGGCGCCGATTTCCTGCGCCTCCAGCATGGAAAAATCAATTTCTCCCGTGACCTGCTTCAGCGATTTCTTAAGGATCGTTTCGGAAATATCCATTGTCTCACGGAACCGCTCCATCATGGCATCCGTCACACGATCCACATGACATCCGCCAATTCCGTCATGCTGCTGATTCTGCAGCAGCTGCTTCCAGGCACGGCCAAGCAGCAGCGCCGGATACTCATTGCCAAGCAAAGCCGACCATGCAGCCGCAGGCTCCGCGCCATTGATCAGCTCATATTCTGCCTGCGCATTTTTCAGCTTTATTGGCATTCTTGCTGAAAATACACCGTTATACAGCGGACCGAAGGGATCGCCCTTTTTCTCCACCTCCAGCATTTCCCCGCTTTTGACCGGGAGCGCATCGTAAATCTGCGGAGAAATATGGTCGCGCACCTTGCTTATATAATTTTCCAGAGATGCAATTTCAATCCTGCCGTCATCCAGGGTTTCATTCAGGCGATCCACCAGCTCTGTTATAATAGGATCCGGATTTTCCTGATCAAACCCCTGAAAAAACAGCAGCTCGTCTGTCACTGCCTTGTGGATTACTGTTTCAATCAGCCGCTTCAAGCCATCCTTTGCACTTTCAAAATCTCTGACCGGCGTCTGATTGGACAGCCAGTGATTATTCTCCGCAAGGCTCTCTCCGCACATCTGTGTCAGATACGCATCACCTAAGTCGTCCCTGGAAAAAGCATTTTTCAGGCTGTTCCCAATCATGCGTCCTCCGCCCAAAATATAAGGCTTGTACACAAAGCGCCAAAAATTCAGCCTGTGATACTCCCCAAATGTAATTGCAAGCGACTCTTTCCCGTCCGCTCCCTTCCAGCGGAATTCCAGGGTATTCAGCTCCGTTTGATTGATGCCCCGATAGAATGTGATCGTATCCATCCCGAACTGCCGGTACAGCTGCGGAAGCTGGGAAACCTGACCCCAGCTGAAAATATTATGCGCTGCTTTCATGGTTCTTCCCAAAGCGCCCGATATCTGATGCCCCAGCAGGAGATTTCGGACAAGACATTCTCCGTTCACCAAAAATTCTGCCGGCAAAGTATACCATGGTCCGGTAAGGATGCGCCCGGCGCTGACAAGGTCTTTCACCTCCTGTGTTCTCTCAGGACGCATCTTCAGATAATCATCCAGCATAGATACCTGGCTGTCCGTGTGAAAATAGCAAAATTTTTCATCCCTCTGCATGATGTCCAGCAATTCATCCACAGCCTCCACAAGACGATATTGTGTCTCTCTCAGAGACCAGCGATATTCCCTGTCCCAATGTGTATTGATAATAAGATTCATGTTTTTCATCAGAAACGCCTTCCTGCCTGTTTTGACAGGCCGTACATTTTAAAGAATTTCTCACGTCCTCCGGCCAAGCTGATCCTGCTCCCGTAAGCGGGCAGGCCGTTCAATTCCATAGTTTTTCAAGCTGCGCAACATCTGCCGGTATCCGCTAAAGCCCGCTTCCGCGGCAATTCTTTCCATGGAATAATCTGTTGTCTGCATAAGTTTTATCGCAACATTCACCCGCGTCTTTGTCAGCATTTCATGAAAAGTTTCATTATATTCCTTCTCCAATATTCGGTCAATCTGCCTTGCGCTGAGATAAAAGACCTGTGTACAGTCTTTAATCGTGATATTTATTTTATAATTTGCCTCCAGATAATTTTTGATACTGGAAGCTCTCTGATAATTGATATTGTTCTGATTTCTGGAAATGCTTTGGATTCCCAGATTTGCAGTAGAAAAAATCAGCATACTCAATATAGTCTGCAGCATTAAAGCTTTTACCAGCAAATCGCTCTGAAATCTCTCAGCTTCTTTGTATCTGCTGAATATGGCATCCATCTGTGAAAAATTTTTTATCAAAATGCCGTCGCTGTCGCTGTATTTGCAATACAATATTTGACTGAGCCTTTGAAGCAGCAGTACGCTTTCCTTCTGGCTTCCATTTGCTTCCCCGCAATTCTCGGTTTTCAAGGAACATTCAATGCAATACTCTTTCATTGGATGCTGGCAGTCCGCCTTCTGGCTGTGATCAATGAATGGCGGGCAGATATAAAAATCCCCCGCTCCTACTCGGAACACATTGTCGCCAAGCCCAATCGATCCCGTTCCGTCATAGATATAGTGCATCTCATAATTCATATGAGCATGCGCAGGAATCTCCCATTCGCAATCGTCATCTATTCTCGTAAATCTAGTTACTGTAATATGAAGTCCCTCAAACTCCATATACATTTCCCGCTCCAAATACACATGTGTCTTTATCGCTTTGGTAGGAATCATACGCACACTCCTGTCAACATAATAAAACGGGCGTTCCGGCGCTCCGGCTGTTTTCCGGGGAGCCGGAGCGCCCTTCTGTGCAATCAATGCACACCGATTTTATCCTTGTACCTGATCCACATAAGACATTACATCCACCGTACTGTCTTCAATGGCCTCATCCAATAACGGAAGCACCTCTTCTTTTAATTCGGCAATGAGCTCCGCTGCAGTCTGCGTTGAAGACGGATCCAGGTATGCCACATACAGCTCCCTGTATTTGCTGTAAGCTTCATCAGAGAACTGGAAGGCAAGCTGTACCCAGGTTGTCACTGCGTCCCCTGTCTCGGCATTCGCCAAAGCGCCTACCTCCTCCGGCAGGGTTACGCCCTTGATGCAGCTTCCCAGCATGACTGCGTCGATATACATCTGCGCTCCGCCTTCGGGACATGTCATAAACTGAAGGAATTTAACGGCCGCATCGCCCCGGCCTTCATCCGCACATTTCTGAGAGATAAAAAATACTGCTTCCCCTGCTGGAGGCGCATATAAAAGAGGCTCGTCCAAGCCAAACTCCGAATATGCCGAATCCACATAGGGCATTGGTGCCGCACCATAGTTTACTTCATATCCGTTTTCGACCACCTGACCAGGATACCACCCGCCGTTGACATTGAAAAGCACTTCTCCGTTATTAAATAAGCCTTCATATTCCCATCCGGCGGCATTGTAATCCTCATTCCAGTATTGCGTCAGATCTTTCATTAAAGTAAAATACTCCTCAAACCGCGGATCATCGTAATTTAAAACCCCCGTTTCCAATCCCAGCATCGCTTCCGGGTAATCAATGGCTCCGTTTGGAGTTATGATGTCCAGTTTTTCCACCACATCTGTATTATGAAACAGGTCATCCATAAAAATCCGCTCCAGCCAGCCTACATTGGTATCATTGAGATTCTGAACGCTCATGGGGATATATCTGCCATCCTCTTTGCAGACCTTCATCATTTCAATCATCTCAGTGAAAGTCTCGGGCGGTTCTGTTCCCAGGCCCAGCTCTTCCATAATGTCCTTGTTATAATACAGGTTAAACGTAAAGCCAGTCATTGCCGTGGAAATATATTTTGTTCCATCGGTGCTCATGCTGTTGACCAGTGCGCCGTCAGTGAAGCAGTCCTTCCACGTTACCCCGTTAAACACATTTTCCTGATCATAATACGCAGTCAAATCCATGATCTTTCCCTGATCAAAGTACTCCTTTGGTGCATTCCAGAAAATATCCGGTTCTGTTCCAGCAGCAAACTGCGCCGTTACCCATGTGTCATAATCCGTTGCCGGAAGCTCAATCCACTCTACTTCAATTCCTGTCATCTCCGTAAATTTATCAGAAATCTCATAAAAGCTTTCGTAAATATACTCGCCCTGACAGTGCGCAACCGAAATCGTTGTGCCTTCGTCAGCCCGCAGAGGATCTGCAGCGGTCTCTCCGGCGGCTGTCTCTGTGCCCGCGTCCGCTGCGGCCGTACCCGTTGTTTCCGCACTCACTGTGTCCTGGGAAGCCGATTGATCAGTCTGTTCCGTTGAACATCCTGCCAGGCCTGCCGCTGTCAAAGCTGCACACAGTCCCAGGCATAAAATCTTTTTCATCATAATTTTCCTCCTTTTCTCCTTTAAATCGTTATTTTGTGTAATTTTTTTAATAAAAGCGCGCTTTTTATTTGAACTTATTCTATAATCATATAATATTCGACAAATTTTATCTCTGCAATACACATCTTTGCCAGCAATATGTCAAATTTAGACGCTCTGTTGTTCTCCGGTATTTCAACGTCCAAAACCGTCTGCTTTTTCATATACTGGAATAAGATCAGTCTCTACACTGAACCAGCCGCTTTGTATCCTCTCCTTGGTATAGAAATCCCGCCACTGCCCGTCCGGCAGATAAACCCGCCTCGAGGAGGCGCCCACAGGCATGGGCGCTACCAATAAATTGTCACAAAACAAATATTCATCGTCCAGCTGATAGGTTTCTGTGTCATCCGTGTAATCGCTCACCAGTGCCCTGACCGGTGGAATTCCCGCCTTCCGGTATCCTTCAAAGGCTCTCATTAAGAGCGGCTTCAAGGTTTCACGCAGTGCCAAAAGAGCCTTTGTCTCTGCCTCACAGTGCAATGTTTCCCAGGGAAATTCCTTGCAGTACCACGCATTCAGCAGACATTGAGGCGAAAACACGCCGATCTGCAGCCTTTTTAAAAATTCCTCCTTTGAAGCGGCGTCCCTTACCTCCGGCGTCCACAAAAGTCCGCCGAAGCCTGCGGTGACACAGCCTCGGATAAAATCTGTGTAATCATAAAGATCACTGTATAAAACAAAGGGATACGGCGCGCAAAGCGCCCCCGCGTTTCGCACTTCGGAAAAGGCGGGCTTCCCATCCAGCGCCTCCAATATCGTCTGCATATACAAGACGCCGAACAGAGCATGGTATTGCTCCCCGTCCATTCCAGAGGGAAAATCCGCCATATTGGGAAAGGACCAGCTTCCCGTATAATCACTCCCATCGCACTCATCCAGCTTAAAGCCGTCCACTCCCATTGCCACCAGCTTTTTATGGTAAGCTGCAAAAATACTGCGGGCCTCCTTCAGAGAAAAATCCGGCACTCCCCCTCCCCAGACCGTGTAATTTCCCATCAGAGGGTACAATTCCTTATAAATCGGCGAATCTGGATGTACAAAGCCATGCTCCCACAAATTTACATGAAAGCCGAGCCGTCTCAGCGAAGCAAGCAGGAAATCTGGATTCGGATACAGCTCTTTGTTCCACACATATGAGCAGGGATAAGCCTTTGACTGCCAGCCCGGCTCCAGCCCGATGCAGCCCACTGCAAATCCCCCTTCTCTCAGTCTTTTGGCCGCACGAAGAACCTGCTCCTGGGAATATCTGCTGTAGCAGCGGTACACGGCGGAAAGCCCCCACTCTGGAACTGCGCAGCCTCCTCCCGACAGCATATTGTATTGCGCAACGATATCCGTAATGGTCCCGCCCTCTATCACATAAAGGGTTACACCCTGTGCCGCTGGAATAAAAATACTGATATTGGAGCTTCCCAAGTCCCTGAAAGCATATAAATCCTCTGTCGAAACAGCGATATCTCCGGCCTCCCGGATTCCCCCGTCCGCTCCTTTCAAATCAGAAGAGCCAAAATAAAATTCCGCCTGACGCGCTGTGTCCACATAGATTCCATATCCTGCGGTGCTGACAAAAAAAGGAACCGGCGCATGGGAATCCCCCGTAGCGGCCACTGGATCGGCGTTTGGCCGCAGGGTAAGCTTCTTTCCCCGCAGTGCAAACGCCTTCAGCTGCAGGCCCAGTCCATAAATCTGCTCCTTTGCCCCCAGCGGCAGCGTCAGGGAGCACCCCCTGGCGCTGCATCGAAATTTAATCTGATCTGTATGATAATTTATCTTCGTTTCTATATATGTAAAATTTTTGCAGAACAAAGCCGGAGTAATTGATTCCGGGGTTCCAAATACGATTTTTTTCATCCCTTCCCCTCATCCTTTCCAGCCGGCGGCTTTTCCAAATCACATCTGATTCCCGCAAATGCGAAGGGATACAGGGACGTATCCAATACAATCCTGTTTCCATCCTGGTGTCCGCTGCAATTTGCGTACGAAACATGCTTTATCGGCAGCTCCACAGTAACCTCAACGTTTACAGCCTCGTCCTCAAATAAATTCCACAATCCTATGGTAATGCCCTCCTGGTCCCTTTTTGCCATAAGATACAAATACGGATAATTTCCAACAGCATACACCTCCATTTTCCTTCTTTGCAGCCATGGAATCCTCTTTATGAGCTGCCGCTTCCGGGCGTAAGAATCAAGCCACCCCAGGCGTTCCCTTGCCTGCTCTGCATCAAAGGGGAAAACCAAAAAACGCATTCCGTCAGCATTTTCGTATGTAAACACACCCGCTTCCATTCCGGCTGGATCATGATATTCCGTAAGAATTTCCGCGCCATTCTTATGATTGATTTTTGAGATTTCCACGCCGTCAGAAAGGCGGGTATATATTTTTTCTTCTCTAAAAAATTCCTGGGGCACTGCGGTAAAGCCCGGTTTTACATACGCGTCCCTGGAAAGGATCGACTGGATTCCCACATCGATCTCTCTCTCCATTAAAATCTTCGCCGCAGGCAGATCCAAAATGGCGCCATCCTTTAATGTCTGCCAAGGGATATAACGTGCATTTTCGCCAAACACTATATTCACATTCCCCTCTTCATACGAAACCGGAAGGGAATTCGCCGCCGCAAGCCTGATGGACGGATAGCGGACGCTTCTGGTCTGAATTTTCTCCCAAAGCTCCGGTTTTTCCCCGTCCAGCCGGGAATGCTCCAGCAGATGCGTCACGTTATAGGGACGAACCCCAAGACATTGGCCGGATTTAAAATTTCTGCCGATCCACTGATACAGCACCTGATTACGCACTGCTGCGTCCACATAGCCCGTTTCATAGTCTGCATCCGAAATGTAGTCAAACGCATATTTTAAAATGCCCTCTGCATTGCCGTCCGAACGCAGGATCATATCAAAGCATTCCAGATACGAAGCCGGGGTGGCAAATCTGGGCCGCGGATAGGTGTCGCCCTCCGTGATCACGTCAATTTCCCGCGTACGGCACCATGCAAGCTGTGTCCGCGCAGCCTCTATCACATCCCCCAGCCGATTGTGCTCCGGCTGCTGCGCAGCCCAATAGGGCGCTCCGCAGATTCGGATAATCGGCCTTGTTCCGCCCGCTAAGATTTCTGCTAATTGAAATACGTCTATCCCCTCGGCATCCCAGCTTCCCAGGGAGCAGCACATTCCCAGCCTGATGCCAGGATCAACAGCATCCACTGCTTTTCTCAGTGCATTTGCAAAACGATACATAGATTCTCTTTGAACCTTCATCCATGCACTGCGGTACCTGCTGCCTCCTCCGTGAAATATCTTTTCACGAAGATGCTCTACAGATATCGCTTCCCCCAATTCCCGCTTCAGTTCCATCAGATGCAGGTCGCAGCAGCAGCCCAGTCCTGGACGCAGTCCTAGGCGGAAATCATCATCCAACAGGATCATTTTTGCACCGCATTCTGCAATTTTCGTGATCCACGAGCACATGTCCCGCTTAAAAGACTCATCCAGAGGGCAGAAAGCTTTGATATCTCCTTCGTCAATCAGCCGCATATTGGCATAGGGCTGATCTCCTTCCGGTTTTCCCCCCTCATGACCAAAGGTTTCTCCCAGCCACACAAGGACATCCAGCCCATTTTCCTGATAGTACTCTATCAGTTCCCGCAGCAGCTGCAGATTCTCCGGAGAAGAAAACCGATACTGCAGTTCCCGCTCCACTGCCAGAGCCACAGAGTCTGCTCCAATCCGTTTCAGTTCCTTCAAGGTAATCTCCCGATTAAAATGTCCATTCGTTATTAGGGTCGGTATGATCGTCTTATACATTTTTCGTTTTCCCTTCTTTTTTGTCTGGCTGCTTTGCCATGTTTTCACAGTGGAGAATCAATCGCTTTTCCTGTCTTTCTACCGTAATCTGCGGAATCGTTACAAGCCCTCGCTCATCCGCCGTTACACTGCCGCCGCAGTTGCCAAACTTCCAGGTCACCTGGCCGCCCGGTGGAAAATGGCATTTTTGCAAGCGCCTCAATGTTATGTCAGTCTTTGCAGTCTGCGGAAAGACAAACTTCGACATTCTTTCATCCGGCGACAGGAGTCTCAGCGGGATTTCTATATGCTTTTCGCCCTCTTCGACCTTGCCCCATCGGAAATAAGCGTTCACCTGTCCAGCAGCATCACTGATGATGGAACCATCATCAGCCCACGGAACGGTATCGTCCGTATCTGCATTTGTAAATGCTGGATATGGCTGGTTTAAGGCTACCTGAAAGAGATCAAATGAGTGTACTAAATCATTTTCCTTTTCAATTACTTCGTCATCATTGGCGTGTCCGAAATTGCCCCAATATCCCAAGATGGCATAACGATTCTCGCTCATCAGCCTGTACAGATGCTGGTGTCCCGCGGACCAGGGGTCATTCTGCGCCGAGTAATCTACCAAGACAGGCGGATCAGGAATAGAGAATCCGTTCAAAACCGTATGCTCTAAATCACAGCGGTCCACCAGATGCCGCACGCCTGCCGGAACATTCACTTTTACCGCCGCAAACAAATCTCCACGACACATCGCTATTCCCAAAGCGCCGCTTCCCCCCATGGAATTTCCCACCGCATAGATACGGTTCCGGTCGATGGGATAATGATCCGCTACCCATTCCACAGTGGCAATGCACCGCATCTCGACCGGCTGTTTTTTAATCCCCCTACGGTCTTCGCTTAGAATTTCTAGTGCAGAATTTCCTCCCCACCACCAATCATCTTCATTTTGGCGGCAGTCCAGGTATAAGGCGTACATCCCCACAGGAGCATGATAAATACTATGATTGCCCTTTTGCCAGATGCAGGCCACCGCCGAAAACACGTCATGGCCAGAGGAATGAAATACAACATACAGAGGATATGTTTTTGTGCTGCTATATTTCTCCTCATCCAGCGGATGCAGCACGGCAAATGTATCTGTCTGCGTTTTCTTATATCCCCAGGCTGCCAGAGATTTATGATGAAACCATTGAATTTTTCTTCCCATCAGCACTCCGTCAGGTTGAGGAGCCATTTTCAGATAATTGTTATCACACCTGTGAGTTATTCTTGTATTACTGTTCTGCATCATTGCCGTCCCCCTTTCCGCAGAAGATCACAGCATTCTCAAAAACATTGTTCTACAATCTATTTTGATATTATAAAATAGACATAAATATAATACAAAGCCAATTTGTGCCATCCTACTGACATATTCAGTCAATTTCGAAAAGGAGAGTCTTTATTTCGCACATAAAAAGTGCGTTCCCAGAATCGGAAACGCTTTCCCCAAAGTGTATCTGCCGTTCTCCTAATCTTTCATAGCATTGCGTTAAAATGTGTGGTAAAATAATCCCCGTATAGAAATGCCCTACAGCTTCCTCTCTGGGAAGTACAACGGGCAGCAAAAAGGTGAGGGAAAGCATGGCACAGATAGGTAGCATCTCGGAAAAATACATGAGGGAAGCCTTAAAGCAGGCGAAAAAGGCATATCAGCTGGGGGAGGTTCCCATCGGCTGTGTCATCGTGCACCAGGGGCGTATTATCGGCAGAGGCTACAACCGCCGCAATACCGACAAAAATACGCTATCTCATGCTGAGATCACCGCCATTAAAAGAGCCAGCAAGGTCATGGGCGACTGGCGGCTGGAGGACTGCACACTCTATGTGACGCTGGAGCCTTGCCAGATGTGCGCCGGAGCCATCATACAGGCCCGTATTCCAGAAGTAGTCATGGGCTGCAGAAATCCCAAGGCCGGCTGTGCCGGGTCTGTGCTGGATATTCTGCAGAATCCCGCCTTCAACCATCAGGCCAAAGTGACTCAGGGCGTGCTGGAAAATGAGTGCAGCGAAATGCTGAAAACCTTTTTTGCCGAGCTTCGCCTGCGAAACAAGGCGGAAAAGGAAGCAAAAAGGCAGAACAGCCCTTCTTGAAGCGTTCTGCCTTTTATGATTACCAGGTTTTTTCCAAAACCGTATTATAGTCTACCGCATAAGGATTATCACTTCTTGTCTTGAGATCCGCGTATACCGCACGGCGGTCATCCGCACTTTCCTCCGCCCAATATACATATCCCCGCATGTAGCTTTCAATCAGCTCATCCCAGGATGTAAACTCAGGCTGCACGGCCAAGGCAATTTCCAGAGACGTATCCAAAGCCTCTTTCTCTGTGTAATATCCTGCCACATAATAGTAGCCCAGAAGATTTAAGGCTCTGCAGTAATCCCAGCCGTCTATGGCAGTCTCGCCGCACTCCAGATACATATCATACATATCTGCGTAAAACTGTGCGCTTGCCTCATCTAATCCAAACTCGCTTTTCAGGAAGCTTATTCTGTCCTGTGCAGAGACGCTGCCGATTCCGGCATCCTCCAAAATCCCGATATCATCCCGGAAACCGACTCTATGCCCCTCCGACAAAATCCAATCCAGCGTCTCATCTGCGGAAGCCCGATCCGTCACATCCCACCATTCCACCAGCAGCTGCTGTACCGCCGCCTTAGATTCTTCATTGGCAGGAAGTCCGCCAAAACGATTGTAATCCCAGCCGTTTAAATCTGTCAGCACCGCATAAGAAGCATTAAACCAGCGCACTGTATCCGTAAGCTCTGCGGTGGTATAGTCCACCTCCTCAGGCACATTTTCCTGAAACTGGCTGCAGGAAACCTTTGCACTGGCCAGAAAGCTGTCGTTCATATTATCCGCCCCAAAGAAAAGAGCATAATAGGCGTAGTCTGTCTCACCGAAAACAGCATAGCCGTCAATGGTGCCCAGGTCAGTATTCATCTGCCCCTGCTGTGCCGTCACTCCGGTCATAAGAGGAATTTCAGGAGCCTCCACGCTTTCCCCTGAAAAGCCGTAGGATTCCTTGAACAGCTCCTTTAATTCCTCCATATTGGAAGCAAAACCGTCAAAGCCGTTTTTCGGCGACTGCATCATGATAAAAACCTGATTTCCCAAGGTGTTTCCGGCACACAGCCAATAGTCAACGCCCAAATCCTCTACCGTCCAGTTTTCGTTCAGATAAATGGACGCAGTTCCATCCTCTGTGGAAAATTCCTTCATGGATTCCAGCATTTTCTCAGGAGACTGTGTCCCCGCACAGCCCTGGAGCATCAAGGTACCGAATATCACTGCCGTGCATAAAGCCAGCCATTTTTTCCATTTGTTTCTCATATTTAATTTTCTCCTCCCTCATCCTTTTCCCCTGGATTTATTTTTTTACAAAAGCCGTTTTTGGCTGTCTGCACACAGGGCAGGTAAAGCTGTCCGGCAGCTCCTCAAAAGGAATCTCCCCGTCATACACATAGCCGCAGACGCTGCACACATACTTTACCTCTGTTTCGAAAGCAGCCCCTTCCTCCGCAATATAAGTGGGCGCATTTTTCGGACTTTTCCCTTTGATTACATTGTGATAATATGCGTAGGTCATTGCGTCATCCTCCTTGAGAATGTCCGCATCCGTTACCCTACCCAGAAAAACCGTGTGGGAAGAGGTCTCCATTTTGTCGATAACCTCGCACACAATATAGGCGCAGGCGTCAGCCACCACCGGCATGCAGTCTTTGATGAGATGCTCCGTCCCATCAAACTTGTTGTGGTCTCTGCCGCTTTGAAAGCCAAAGGTTCCGATAATGCCAGGTTCCGATTTCTCCCCCAATATGGAGATGGCAAATTTCCCAGTTTCCTGAATGCACTGATTGGTATAGTTGTCATGATTAATGCTTACGGCAATGGAAGCGGGTTCCGAAGTGATCTGCATGGCGCTGTTTGCCGTGCATCCGGTAGCCCGTCCCTTATCCCATGTGCTGATCACATAAACTCCATATGACAGCTGACGAAACGCATTTTTGTTCATTTCCTTCCTCCTTGCGTGAGCGCACATATAATTTGGGTTTCCCCCTTTTATTCAGCATAGCATAAAAGCGGCCAAGATACCACTTTTATTTTGTATTTGCCTTGACAAATGCCCCGGAAACCGATACACTAAAAAAGCCGTACATTATCCGGGGTTTGGAGACGACAATGATGAAGTTCGGTCTCACGCAATGGAAATCTGTGAACCGTGTCAGGTTGGGAACAAAGCAGCACTAAGCAGAACCTTCCATGTGCCGTGAGGAAGCCGGGCGGAGCTGCCGTCTCTCCCCGGGGTGTGCGGCCTTTGTATCTCATCTGTTTAACGAGGAAGCCTATGAATATAGATGTAAGTTCTTTTATGCAGGACTGCACCCTCTGCCCTCGTCTCTGCCACGCCGACAGATTAAACGGCAGAACCGGTTATTGCGGTCAGACTGCCCGGCTTACTGCCGCCAGAGCCGCTCTTCATTTCTGGGAGGAGCCATGTATCTGTGGTCCTAATGGGTCAGGTACTGTATTTTTCTCCGGCTGCAGCCTGCAGTGTGTCTTTTGTCAAAATCATGAAATTGCCGTGGGACGACAGGGACAATTTCTTTCCGAAGAACGCCTCTGTCAAATATTTCTGGAGCTGCAGGAGCAGAATGCGGCTAATATCAATCTGGTGACTCCCAGTCATTTTATTCCACAAATCTGCCATGCCCTTAAGAAGGCCAGGGAAAAGGGCCTGTCCATTCCCATTGTGTACAACACCTCCGGCTATGAAAGAGTTTCTTCTCTGAAGCTTCTTGAGGGCTTGGTGGACATTTATCTCCCCGATTTCAAATATTTTTCTCCTGAGCTTGGCCGCTTTTGCGCCCAGACGCCGGATTATTTTGAATGGGCCTCCAAGGCGCTGCAGGAAATGCTGCGGCAGACAGGCCCTCCTCAGTTTGACCAAAAAAGCGGCCTGATGAAGCAGGGAATGATTGTGCGCCACCTGGTCCTGCCGGGACAGACAAAGGATTCCAAAAAAATTCTGCGTTATCTTCACGACACCTTTGGAAATCAGATTTACGTGAGCATTATGAATCAATACACTCCTCTTCCTCATGTTGCCCATATTCCCCAGCTCAACCGCAGGGTCACGCCCTCCGAATATGCCAGAGTGGTAGATTTTGCAGAAAAAATAGGAATCGAGCAGGGATATATTCAGGAGGGAGAAACCGCCGCCGAGAGCTTTATCCCCTCCTTTGATGGCCAGGGGCTGTAGCCTAAAGCTCAATGCGCATCAGGTAGTACCCGAATTCCCCCTGCCTTGCAGGTTCCTCCTTGCACTCAAAGCTTTCAAAGCCAAACATAACAGCAACCTGTTTTTCTCTGTCGTAAAAATTTCCCGGAACTCCTACATAATACAGAATGCGCCCTCTGCGCTCCACTCTGGTTAATATCAAATGCTCATAGTTATAGTAGCCGTGGAGCAGGAAGCTGTTGTTGGCCATGCGGTAGTATTTTTCCGGCAGAACCACAAAGTCAGCCGGGCCTATCGAAAGATAATCTCTTTCGTCACGAAAGGGCTTAATATGAGGATATACAGCGGAAAGCTGCTGCCATTTGCTTTCCGCCAGCCGCATATGCTCTTTTTCCACTTCTCTTTCTCCAAGAGCTGTCTGCACAGCTTTCTGCAAGGTTTTTAAGTCCTCCGGGCCGGCTTTTACGGTCTCTGTCTCTCCTGCACAGACATCCTCTTCTTTTTCTGTATCCTCTGAATTGTCAGGCAAAACCTCCAAAACCTCCCCAGCCTCCGGCAGAGTGCTTTCCGCTGCCGCAAGGGACTCCCCCGGTTCTTTTGGCACTTCCGCCTTTTCGCTCTTGGCAAAGGCACCGTAAATTTCCCTGCCGCTCCCAAGAGGAATCCTGATTCCCGCAAGGCTGTCATAGGAAATGCCCGTTTTCCCAATGGATGCTCTGTTCAAATTCCTTAGCAAAAGGCTTCCCTTTCCTCTCTCCAGTCTGATGCTCCCAAGCTTTTCCTCCCGCTGCTCGTCCAAAAGAAACACATCCCGCTCAAAGGTGTCTCCCTGACGCAGGCCGCTCACCTGAACAGTAAGATGCAGGGCTTTATCCCACACCTCCATTTTGACAAATCCCGCCCCCTTACAGCGTTCCTTATTTTCCAGATAATCCAGATATTTTATTTGTCTGTCATAAAACATAAAAAATCCCCCCGAATATCTCTTAGTCAGGAAATGAAATCACGGCATTTTGGATTTTATTTCTTACTACAAGTATATTCGGGAGGTTGTCTCTAATATTCCAAGGAGTCTAAATACTTCATATAATTTACCACCATAAGGGCAATCTTAAAGGTCAGCGCATCGTCAAAATTGCGCAGGTCCAGACCTGTGCTTTTTTGTATCTTTTCAATCCTGTAAACAAGCGTATTGCGATGCACAAACAGCTGTCTGGAGGTTTCCGACACGTTCAAATTATTTTCAAAAAACTTATTAATAGTGGTCAGCGTCTCCTCATCCAGATCACTTGGCACATTTTCTCCAAAAATCTCCTCGATAAAAATCTTGCACAGGTTCACAGGGAGCTGGTAGATCAGGCGTCCGATTCCCAGTGTGCTGTAAGCCACTACGCTTCTCTCCACATAAAATATTTTGCCCACATCCAGAGCCATCTTGGCTTCCTTGTAAGACTTGGACACATCTTTCAGCTCCTGGACTACCGTGCCATACGCAACCTTTACATTCATCATGGCCTCTGCATTCATCATTGCCACAATCGTATTGGCCACACTCTCAAGCGCCTCCGGCTCCGCGTCCTGCTCCAGCGCCTTGATCAATATGACGCTGCTTTCATCCACCGCCGTAATATAATCCCCTGCCTGGCTGGAAAACATGCCCTTTAGCAGTTCCGTCACAATACCGTCCTTTTCCAGCTTTGTCTCCACAAGAAACACCGCTCTGGGCGCCGTCACCTCCACATGAAGCTTCTTGGCCCTGTTATAAATATCCACCAGGAGAAGATTGTCCAGCAGAAGATTCTGGAAAAAGTTGTTGCGGTCAAATCTCTCCTTATAGGCAATGACCAGATTCTGAATCTGGCACACTGCGATCTTTCCAACCATATATACATCATCGCTCATGCCTCGTGCCACCAGTACATAAAGAGGGTCTCCCTCGTCCAATATCTTTAACAGATGATGGGCTCCGATCACCTGGCTGTCCGCCGGAGAATTTGCAAATCCCACAATCAAGTCTACCGTAATCTCCGTCTGGCTCATGGTGGAGGCTACCAGAATTCCCGTCATGTCATATACGGCCAGGTCTACTTTTGTAATTGCCTTAAGTTCATCTATGCTTGTTTGAATAATCTGACCTGTAATCATTTTCCCTTTCCTTTCTTTCAGCCTGTCAAAGTTTGCGGCGCTTCTTTAAAAAACCCCTTTGGCCTTTCAAACAGCCAAAGGGGTTTCTATGCTTCCTTTACATAAGGATGTCCCGAAAAACGCGGCAGCCTTTATTTTACTAGTTTGTGATAACCTGCTCAGTCTCTTTGTCGAATACATGAATCTTCTCAACATCAAGCGCAAACTTAACGGTGTCACCAGGTCTTGCAGTGGTACGAGGATCTACTCTTGCAGTCATAGCGTACTCATCCAGATCAAAGTACAGATAAACCTCTGCACCAAGCAGCTCGTACACCTTGATGGTGGATTCAAATACACTCTGAGGAGAGGTCTCAATGTACATCTCAGAATCATACACATCCTCAGGACGGATACCAAAGGTAACAACCTTTCCGTCATAACCGCCGTCAATAATCTTCTTAGATTTTGCGGGAGGAAGAGGAATGCTGTGGCCTGCGATCTCCAGGTTTGCGACATCGCCGGTAACCTTAACAGTAGCATCCAGGAAGTTCATCTGAGGAGATCCCATGAAGCCTGCTACAAACAGATTACAAGGCTTCTCATACAGATTCTGAGGGGTATCTACCTGCTGGATTACACCGTCCTTCATAACTACGATTCTGGTACCAAGGGTCATAGCCTCTGTCTGGTCATGGGTAACGTAGATGATGGTGGTGCCCAGTTTCTGATGCAGCTTGGCAATCTCAATACGCATCTGCACACGCAGCTTTGCATCCAGGTTGGAAAGAGGCTCATCCATAAGGAATACCTTAGGATTACGAACGATAGCACGGCCCATGGCAACACGCTGTCTCTGACCACCGGACAAAGCCTTGGGTTTACGATCAAGCAAAGGAGTCAAATCCAGAATCTTGGCAGCTTCCTTAACCATCTTGTCGATCTGATCCTTGGGAACCTTTCTCAGCTTCAGACCAAATGCCATATTGTCGTATACAGACATATGAGGATACAGAGCATAGTTCTGGAATACCATTGCGATATCTCTGTCCTTGGGCTCCACATCGTTCACAACTCTGTCGCCGATTTTCAGCTCGCCGGAGGAAATGTCTTCCAGACCTGCAATCATACGAAGGGTAGTGGTCTTACCACATCCGGAAGGTCCTACGAAAATAATGAATTCCTGATCTGCAATCTCAAGATTGAAGTCCTTAACCGCTTCAAATCCGTTGGGATATACCTTGCAGACATTCTTTAAAGATAAACTTGCCATACTGGTAAACTCCTTTCATGTTTACAAAATACTTTTCTTCCTGATAGTTTGACTTTCGTCATTTGAGTCTGAATTAAGTATATCTAAAATCCTGTTTTTGCGCCATACCACTATTTCACAAAGATTTTGCTTCCTATTGTAAGAATTGCTTATAAACTTGGACTTTTTTTCGTCCATTGGTCATTCTGAACAAAATATGATCTTTTTCCTGTGCAGAATACACAAGAATGGACCTTACTTACGATCCTCTCTGTCTATCAGCGTCTCATCAAGCTCGTCTTTAAAGATTCTTTCATCCTCTTCCGGGTTCTGATTCTCCTTTGGACCGCTGTTTTCCTCCATCTGGGCCTCCAGCTTTTTAAAAAATTTATTGTACATCAAAGCAGATAAAAAGGCTGGCACCGACAGTCCGAACAAAAACACCACTGGCGTGGCCGCCGGAACAAAGATATACAGCGCAATGGGAACCACAATTCCAAGAATCAGCATGGCAATGGTCTTGGGAAACTGCAGGATGCTCATAATAAGGGCATTTTTCAATGTACGGTATATGGTATTTTCAAATTTTGCAAGCACCGGAAACACAAAGGTAGCGGTAAACAGCACCAGCACTCCCACAGCAGTAATCACAATCTGAAGAGCCTGGGGAAACTCCATGCCGGAATTTCTCATGATATAAAAATCTCCAAGTAAGACGGCAAACAAAAGCAGAAGCAGAAGCCAGATCAAAGTTGCCTGTCTGAAGTTTTCCTTAAAGGATTTAAAAAACCCTCTGGTGATATAGCATTCCTCATTTCTCACCATTTTTAACGCCATATAGTGCATAGCGGTCAGAGAGGCGCCAATGGTAACAATGGGGATGCAGCAGATAAAGGTCAAAATATTCAGCCAGAGCAAATCTGCCATCTTATTTAAAAACTGCATCAACGGGCTGTCTAAGTCAAAAATTTTCATTTTCCGTCTAATCCTTTCCTCTGTACAAGCCTGCGTATTACAAGCTCTTTCTGTCAAAAATTTTTTCCATGGAGGTCACCCGGATCCCCGAGTATTCCTCCTCCCCATTCACCGCGTTAAAACCAAGCTTCCGGTAAAATTCCACCGCATAGGGCGCCGCCTTTAACGACATATAGCGCTCCCCTTCCTCTCTTTGCAAGTACTGGCAGAGCTTTTCCAGCAGGGTTTTCCCCACTCCTCTTCGGTGATAATCCTCATCTACAAACAAAAGGGACAAATGGTTCCTGTTTCTGATGGAACCTGCGCCGATCACCCGGCCCTTGTCAAGGGCTACCATCATCTGGTAATCCCCCCGCAGAAAAGCCGCATGCAGCTTGTCATCCGTTATAAAATCAAAAAAATTCCGAATTCCCTCTTCCGTATAGTCATTCCCCTCAAACTTCAAAAAGGTTTTCCAGATCATCTCCATAGCAGGCGCCCATTCGTCCTCTTTCGCCCACCTGAATTCATAGGACATTCGCTTTTCACTCATCACAGAACACCGCCCCTATCTTTTACACCATTTTTTCATCCACTGCCAGATATCCTCCATGACAGCGTCCCTGTTGATTTCATTCAGAAGCTCGTGCCTGGCTCCCTCGTACAGCTCCAGGGTTACATTCTGCATGCCTGCCTCCTTCAGAGAATCAAATGCTCTGCGTACTCCCTCACCGTAATCCCCTACCGGGTCCTTGTCGCCTGACACAACAAGCAGTGGAAGCTCCTTGGGCATCTTCTCGAGATTTTCCTTTTTCTGGATTCTGGAAATCAACTCAAAAAGCGTCTGAAAGCCGTTTACGGTAAATACGAATCCGCACAGAGGGTCTGCAACATATTGATCCACCCGGCTCTCGTCCCGGCTCAGCCAGTCAAAGGATGTGCGGGGATTTTCTATTTTCTGGTTATAGCCTCCAAAGGCAGCCTTATCCAGCGCCCTACTCACATGCCTGGAGCCGAAAAACAGCTTCTGCAGGCAGGCAAACGCCTTAGAGACCCTGATCAGCCCAGACGGCTGCATTCCCGTTCCCATGATAACCGCCGCCGAAATGCCTGACCCATAACGGCACAGATAATTGCGCAGAATAAAAGAGCCCATACTGTGCCCTGCAATGATGTAGGGAATCTCAGGATAAATCTGCTGGGTAAGCTTTTTCAGCCGGTGAGCATCCCGCACCACCACCGTAGCCGGGTCCTGCTCACAAAAATATCCGTAAGGCTCTCCCTCCCGCACGCTTTTCCCGTGCCCCAGATGATCCTCTCCGGTAACTACACAGCCTCGTTCTGTGAGAAACGCCGCAAATTCCTCATACCGCTCCACATATTCCGCCATGCCGTGGATGATCTGCACCACGCAGACAGGCTCCTCCTTGTCAGGCAGGTATCGCAAAGCATGAATTTTGCTTTTCCCATCCCTGGAGTCGAAATAAAACGCTTCCTTTCTCAAAATGCACCTCCGGCCTTCTTTTAAAAAAGCAATCAGCATCTGTCGCTTCTTTTGTGCAAAAATACATGGTTCTTTTATCAGAACCATGTATCCATTATAACCTATTTTCTACGGGATTTTAACCCCTTTAGAAAAAATTAACAGATTTCAGCCCCGGCAGGCATATCCTTCTCAGGGGTCACCAGTGCAAGGCGTCCTTGTGCGTCCTCTGCGCACAGAAGCATTCCCTCAGAAACCACGCCCGCAAGAGTGGCAGGCTTTAGGTTCACTAAAACCATCACCTTTTTGCCTACCATTTCCTCCGGAGTATAGTATGCCTTGATGCCGGACACAATCTGGCGCACCCTGCTTCCCACACGCACCTGGCTGCACAAGAGCTTTTTGGATTTCGGCACGGCCTCACAGGCTATGATCTCTCCCACCTGAAACTGCAGCTTCGCAAAATCATCGTAGGTAATCTCTTCCTTATCCTCCACATCAATCACAGGGGCTTCTGCCTCCGCCTCCTGTGCCTGTGCCGTTTCCTTTTCCTGCTCTGCGGCAGCTGCAACCGCTTCCTCCCTGGCAGCCACTTCCTTCATATCCAGACGCGCAAAGAGAATTTCCGGCTTTTCCGTAGCCTTCGTTCCGCTCTCATAAAGTCCAAACTCCTTCAGCCTGTCAAAATCCCGAAGGGAGGTATTTAACTGAGCTGCAATCTTTTGTGCGGTCTCGGGCATAAAGGGCTCCAGCAGAGAAGCGCCGATTACAATCCCCTCCACCAGGTGATAAAGCACCGTGGAAAGGCGGTCTGCCTTGGCAGAATCCTTTGCCAGCACCCAGGGCTCAGTTTCATCAATATACTTATTGCATCTCTTAAATACGGTAAAGATTTCCGTCAGGGCGTCCGCCACCCGGAGGGTCTCCATTTTTTCACAGACCTTTTCATAAGCGGCTGTCACTGTGTTTTCCATATCCTCATCTATGGCTTTGTCCTGGGGCGTAAGCTGTACGCCCTTATTTTCCACAATCCCGCCAAAGTACTTATTGCTCATGGATATAGTACGGTTCACCAGATTCCCCAGGGTATTGGCCAGATCGGAATTCAGCCGCTCCGCCACCAGCTCCCAGGTGATGCTGCCGTCATTGTCATAGGGCATCTCGTGAAGCACATAGTAACGCACTGCATCCACGCCAAAGTAATCCACCAGATCGTCAGCGTACACCACATTCCCCTTCGACTTGCTCATCTTTCCGCCGCCCGTCAAAAGCCAAGGATGTCCAAATACCTGCTTGGGAAGGGGCTCTCCCAGCGCCATCAGAAAGATAGGCCAGTAAATGGTATGGAAACGGATAATGTCCTTGCCGATCAGATGCAGGTCTGCAGGCCACAGTTTTTTATACTGCTCAGAGCTCTCCCCGTCGGCGTCATAGCCTATTCCCGTAATATAATTGGTCAGGGCGTCCAGCCACACATAAATCACATGCTGATTGTCAAAGTCCACCGGAATCCCCCACTTGAAGGAGGTACGTGACACACACAAATCCTGCAGTCCCGGAAGCAGGAAGTTATTCATCATCTCGTTTTTGCGGGATACGGGCTGGATAAATTCCGGGTGTTCATTGATGTGCGCAATGAGCCTGTCCGCATATTTGCTCATGCGGAAGAAATACGCCTCCTCCTTGGCAGGCTTTACCTCTCTGCCGCAGTCCGGGCATTTCCCGTCCACCAGCTGGGACTCTGTCCAGAAGGATTCACAGGGAGTACAGTAAAGTCCCTCATAGGAGCCCTTGTAAATGTCTCCCTGTTCATAAAGCTTTCTGAATATCTTCTGCACCTGCCTTTCATGATCTTCATCGGTGGTGCGGATAAATTTGTCATAAGAAATATTCAAAAGATCGCAGAGGCTCTTTATGATGCCCGCCACCTTGTCCACATATTCCTTGGGCGTGACCCCGGCTTCGGCCGCCTTCAGCTCGATTTTCTGGCCATGCTCATCGGTGCCGGTCTGGAAAAAGACGTCGTACCCCTCCTTGCGTTTGAATCTTGCAATGCTGTCCGCCAGCACAACCTCGTAATTATTGCCTATGTGAGGCTTTCCCGAGGTGTAGGCGATGGCTGTGGTAAGATAATATTTCCCTTTATTCTCCATAATTTATGCTCCTTTCTTCTGGAAAAACTGACTCTTCCTCCATGAGCAGGTCCCGGTCGCTTCGCTTCCGGGACTCGCGTTGCTCGTCATTTTTTCCGGCTTTCGTCCGCTCACGCTGGCGTGGCAGACTTCCTCCGGAAAAACTGACTCTGCTCATTCGCGGAAATGAAAAAGCTCGTCTCCTATATTTATTATATATAGAAGACGAGCATATGCCCGTGTTACCACTTCTCTTCATCTGCTTTTCGCAAAGCAGACCTCTTCGGGTCAGTAACCCTATCCGCTGTAACAGGCGGAACCTGTCGCAGCCTTACTTCTCCTGTCCCGGCCGCTGATAAAGATGGGGTGCCGTTTTTAGTGGAAAAGCTCGGTGCGCTGCTCGGAAGCCATGTTCCATTTCCTTAAGCTCCATTCCTCTCAGCTATGCCGAAAATGATTTTCTCCGGCCGGAATGCTCTCTGTAAAGCCTCTGTGAAATGTACTCTCTTCGTCACTGCCTTTGTGTGTTTTTAAATTAAAGTTAGAATAGCACAGGAATCATGGAAATGTCAATCCTTTGCATCAACAAACTGGTAGAATTTGAGCCTTTTGCATGGTACAATGTAGCATAAGACATAGCGGAAAATCGGAATTTGACAAAGGAGTGTGATTGCTTGAAAAAATTGAATACCATCTTAAACATCATTATGGGGGCTTTTGTTGGTGTATTTATCGGGCATGGGATTTATACTGTTTGGAACTTCAAGACTCATCCCAAATTATACGCTATGCGATCGGCGCCGTGGTATACAAGCGTCTTAATGTATGGTGCATTTACCATCATTGTGTTACTGATTTGCATTGTGATAAAAGCAATCATTAATCATAAATCTAAACAGAGGAACAACCGATAGCCTGACCGAATTGCTATTCGTTTTCATAGAGGAGAGAATATGCCTCAGTTTTGTTCAATGAGAATTTGGAGGAACGGAATGGAAAGGCCAATTACAACGCCATTTATGCTTATGTCTGTTGACGGAAAAATCAGCACAGGTGCAACAGACGCTTTAGATGTGGATAAGAATTTTCCTAAAATCGCGGGCGTTCAAGAGGGACTGCACCAGTATTATGAGATAGAGCAGACAACCGATTTATGGTCGCTCAACTCCGGCAGGGTTCAGGAGAAAATTGGCGTTAACACGAAGAAAATGCCAAACAAGACGCCGATTTCCTTTGTGGTAATCGACAACAATCATTTAACTGAACATGGTGTCCGTTATCTTTGCACCCTGTCAAAAGATTACCATACAAACCGGCGGCACGTTAAACGGGTTGTTTCTTCGAGAGAAGCTGTTTGATTATATCGATATTGTCGTTGCCCCTGTTTTAATTGGCGGCAAGGACACATCCACCCTGATTGACGGAAAATCTCTGCTGTTAGACAGCGAATTATCACACTTAGGAGTGTTGAAATTGCAGGATTGTATTGTTTTGGAGGACTCATACCTCAGATTGCGTTATAAAGTGATTCGCTGACCAGCTTCCCATTTATTGGGGCATCAAGCAGAGTGTCAAATCGGAATTCCCAATATGCAAGAAAATCGCGACACAGACGCTTTTATAGCTGCATATATTAGTTGACTCAGTCCTCTAAATTTTCTATATTGTGGACAGAGTCAACAATTTACATTTGAAGGGAAACAAAGACATGAAGGAAATTGATATCATTACAGAAATCAGAAGCTTTAACCGGTTTTACACAGGTATTTTAGGCCTGCTGAACCAGCACATTCTGGACTCCGGCTATTCTTTGACAGAATCAAGGGTTCTTTTTGAAATCAGCAAGACAGAATGCTGTACGGCCAATCAGCTCTGCTCCACGCTGGATATTGACCGCAGCTACATGAGCAGAATCATACGGAAGTTTGAGAAAAACGGATTGCTTATCCGTCAGACAGACAGCTCCGACAGCCGCAACATGGAAATTCAGCTGACCGAAAAGGGAAATCAGGTGTTCCAGGAATTGAATCACCGTTCCAACGAACAGGTCAGAGGTCTCATCGCAGGCCTGAACGATGGGGAAAAGGAAAGCCTGATTCATTCCATGCGCACCGTCAAGAAATTTTTTTCCATGGCGTCAAAAAACATATCCATTCGCCCCTTTCAGGAAAAAGACATAGAATATGTGATCGACAGACAATTATCCCTGTATCAATCAGAAAGACAGTTCACCACACAGACCTGGAAAAAATATCTCACACAAGGAGTGCTGGAGCTTGTGGAAAAATTTGATCCAAAAAAGGACTGTATGCTGATACTGGAATGCGGCGGAAATGCTTCGGGCTGTATCGCCATCACTCACACCCAGGACAATACGGCACAATTAAGGTACTTTTTCCTGGAGCCGGAAATACGGGGGCTGGGAGCCGGCACTGCCCTTTTGAATCAGGCCTTGGAATTTTGCCGAGAGAAAAATTATTCCCATGTATTCCTCTGGACAGTGAGTGCCCAGGAATCTGCAAGAAGGCTTTACCAAAAGGCAGGCTTCCGAATCTCTCAGACAAGCGAAAATAATACCTGGGGAAGCCCGGTGCTGGAAGAAAAATGGGACTTGGATTTATAATAGTTCTTCCCGCACCGGAGCTTTCCCGGCAGTCACCGTCTCACCCGGACGTCCCCGCTGGCAAAGCTGCAGGAAACGGAATACTGCGGGCTCTCCCCCACACTTCCCTCCGCCCAGTTTCCTTTATCGTTGAAGGACAAAGCCTGGTCGAAGGAGGTCTGAATACTGCCGCTTGTGGTTCTTGCTTCAAAGGAAAAGGTGCAATCCTGCGGCAGGTGCAGCTTGGCGTCACCGCTGCTTCCCCTTAGATCAATATCTCCCCCAAGGGTTGTCACTCCCAGGGAGATGTCCCCGCTGCCTGTCTCTATCCGGGCCGCTCCTCCAGCATCCCCCACCTGAATGTCTCCGCTGCCTGCGGAAGCGCTCAGATTTCCCTGACAGAGTCCGATTTCCGTATCGCCGCTGGATGCGCTTGTCTGCAGATTCCCCCGGCAGCTGCCAATCTCCTGATCCCCGCTGGAAGAGTTCACCTGCAGATTTCCACTGCAGCTTCCTATATTTATGTCGCCGCTGGCAGTGGACAGCGTAAAATCCCCTTCACAGACTTCGATTTCCACATCGCCGCTGGATGCGGAAATGCTGCCTGCTGCCGTCCGCAAAAGTTCGGCCTGCACGTCCCCGCTTCCACTTTCCACCTCCAGCGTATCCAGCTGTTCAAAAAGCACCCCCGGAACATACAGCTTTACATACTCCCTTTTCCATCCCCCAAAGAAGTTCCGGTCTTTATCCCTGCGGACGGACACCACACCGCCTGTCTTTTCCAAGGCTGCATATTCCTCTTCCTTCGCCTTATAGGAAAAATATTCCTCCAAAATCAGAGCTTCCCCCTCCGTCTCACAAAAAATAATATCACATCCCGTCTTGGAAAAATCCACCTTTAATTGTGACACATCTGTCACATTCAATTCCCGGGTATTCTGCAGTGTACAGAAAGGGCCTCCGCTCTTCCACTCCCAGCCCAATTTTTTGCCCCCTCCCGGCAGGCAGTAAATCAGCACCGCTGTCAGGCAAAGGGCCAGCACAGTTAAAATTACAATCAAAGCTATTTTAAGTCCCTTCATGGCGCCCCTCTCATTTCTCATCCTTCTTCAGACTGAATACAAGCGAAATAATGCTTTCCAGGCAGGCTAAAATCAAAAAGATCACCCAGGTAATCCCCCAGGCTCCTGTGGTAAAGCTCACCACAAAATAGCAGGCAATCCCCAGAGTCCACAGAACAGTGCTCAAAGCGTCCTTTACCGCCTTATCCTTTTTCCGCTCGTTTTTCCATGCCTTGTACTCTTCCACCATGTTTTCCTCTTTTTTCTGATACTTGGGATACATCATGGAACTATAAATCAGCATACAGGTAGGAGGAATGCAGAGAATGCAGGCGAAAATCACGCCAATCATTCCTGTCTCCATTCCAAGCAGGCTTTCTGTGTAATCCTCAAGACTGGCAAAAATAAGAAGCACCGCCAGAGCCAGAATATAAATCCCCACAGAAGCAGACGTAATCACCGCTCTTTTTTTCTGAAGCTGCTGTCGGCCCAGGGGCTCCCTTTCCTCTTCCTCCCCTCTCAGCTCCGAAAACAGCTCCTCCACATTCCCTATGGAATGAATCACAATGTCAAAGGCGTCCTCCTCCTTGTAGCCCTGGCTTAGCAGATCCGCCATTTTTTCCTCTCCATTGTTTATGATTTCCTCCCGCAGATCTACCGCCGCTCTGGTCTTGGGCGCATCCTCAAATAATTCCTCTATATATTCTCTGATTTTCTGATTCATATTTCCCTCTTTTCTGCGCCTGCGCGCTATTGCTCTTTTCCTTTCACTATCTCTTTTCAGTCTCCTTTGGCAAATGACTTACACAAGGAGCCTGTCGATCATATTCTTGGCCTCTTCCCACTCCTTTTTATATCTGTAGTAGGCCTCCCGTCCGCTTTCCGTAATGCTGTAGTAGCGGCGTCTGGCACCCACATTCTCATCTCCCCAGTAGGTGCGGATATAGCCTGCCTGTTCCAGCCTCCGGAAAGCTGTGTACAGGGTAGCCTCCTTCAGCTCGTAGGCGTTTCCCGTCTTTTTCATAATATCCTTGTTGATCTGATAGCCATAGCTGTCATGAGAAAGCAGGCTGGCCAGAATGATGGTCTCCGTATGTCCCCTCAAAATATCGGACGTAATAGACATTCCCTCACTCCTTCCTTTTGTACGACTAACATATCACGATATACCTCATCTGTCAAGGTATATTTAAAATTAATATATTTTAATAATTGCTGTAAAATGCCGCAAAAAAGCAGGAACTCCCTCTTTGGGGAGTTCCCGCCTTTCCTTGTTTTTTATTCTTTATCAGACGCCCTTTCGCGCTCTTTTTCCGCTTTGCAGTGTGCCTCCAGGCATTTCTCATACTGGCTTTCATCACAGGGTATGTCTACCCACTGTTTTGTCCAGTCGGACAGATAGGCGGCATTGACATTTTCCAGCGCCCTTAGTCCATCTGAAAATCCAGCCAGAGGCACAGCCTTTCCCTGGATGGTGTCTGCAAAATTCTGCAGCACAATCAAATATTCATCCCTCTCCTGAAGAATCTCCTTACTCTCCTTCACATAGGGGATCACCGGGTTAGACTCTTCTGCGGTCTTGGATACCTGAGCAGTTGAGGAGGCGTTTTTGTAAAAGGTGAGCACACGATTGTCCTCCACCGTAAGCTTTCCCATGTCTCCATGGATTTCCAGACGGTTGGTGCCGGGAGAATCCCCGGTGGAGGAAAAGAAGGTCCCCTCCATGCCATTTTCATAAGAAAACAAAAGAGTAGCCTCATCGTCTACGGAAATGGAGCTGTAGCGCCCATAGCGGATTCTGGCAAACACCCGGGAAGGCTGCCCGAACAGCCAATTCCACATATCCATAAGATGCTGGCACTGGTTTAACAAAAGGCCTCCGCCCTCGCCATTCCAGGTGCTGCGCCAGGCAGACATTTTATGATAATATTCCGGCCTGTACCAGAAATTTGCAGTCCACAGCACATGGTGCAGACGCCCCAGCTCTTGTCTCTCTAAGATTTCCTTCACCTGCCGGTAAATTTCTCTTGCGCGCCAGTTAAAAATCATGGCCTCCACCAAAGGTTCCCTGTGGCCATCCGCCCCTTCCAGGCGCTTTCTGCCGTCCACAACTCTCCCACACTCTAAAGCAGTGATTCCCAGGGGCTTTTCGCAAAGCACATGAAGTCCTGCCGCCTTCGCCTTTTCAGCCATGCGGACATGCTCTCTGTGGGGCGTAGTAATAATCAACGCGTCAAATTCCTCTGCCGCCTCAAACATGCTGTCCTCATGAGGAAAAATTTTTACCTGGGGCATCTCCCGGCGGATTTTGTCCTGCATCTTAGGATTTCTACAAAGAATGCCAAACAGAGAAAGGCCTTCAATCTGTCCCTTGTAAATCCGGTCCGCATACTTGCTCCCCATATTGCCATAGCCTGCGATCACTGCTTTTTTCACTAGTTTTCCTGCCTTTCTTCTATTCTGCCTTTCCTCTACGGCGTCAGCATCACCTTTAGCGCCGTATCATCCTCCTGCGCAGTCTCAAAAGCCTTTTCCCACTGCGCAAGGGGGAAGCTGTGGATTTTCTATTCTTTTGCAGACAGCTTTCGATACTCTCCCTTTCTGTCGTAGGAATCCAGCAGATAGGAATCATCTGTGAGCACACAGTCGATCTCCAGATCATCCTGGCGGTAGCGGCTGTGCCTGCGCAGGTCTTCTCTGGGCCTCTCCTGCTTGGCCTGAAACTCCTTTTTCCCCGAAAACTGTCCCGTCAGATATTTCGACACCTTCTGGAACCGGATTTTTACCTTCTGAGCCAGCGTGGCCTGCCCGCTCCCCACAGCCTCCGCCGGGGAAAAGTAAGGATTTTGCTGCAGCAGGCTCTGAGGGGTCTGCACTCCCAGCGCTCCCGCCGCCACCTGGGGGCCGTGGAGCTTTCCGGAAGCGTCCTGGGTCTCTTCCAAAACAGGCTCCTGTAAGACTGTTTTTTCAGAATATGCCTCTTTGCTCCCTTCCTCCAGGGTCTCCTGGACGCCCCCTCCCCATAGATTCTGAGCAAACGTTTTTGCCGCATTCAGCGTACTTTTCAGCCAGGCGGACAAGGAAAAGGTCCCCTGGGGCTGTGTAACCGTTTCCGCAGACTGGGGCGTCGCGGAAGCGCTTTCCCACGCCGCGCCCGCTTTGCCCTCCAGCGAATGCGTCTGTGTATGAATACAGGTAGTCACATTATGTGTATCGCTATGACTGTTTCCCACTCCGTTTATCTGCATAGTGCCGTCCTCCTTATCAGTGCTGTGTGGTTTGACGGTTTCACTTATTGTATCGACAGATTACGGCAAAACCTTAATTTCCTTTTCCCTGTTAAATCCCATTATTGATATACAAAGCCGTCCGGCAGAAGCTGATCAGCTAACGCAGCCGCCTCTTTACGATTCTGACACGGAAATGAGATCACCTGCTGATTCTCTCCCCTTTCCGGCGACTCATTCAATAGAATTACTCCCTCTTCCAAAGGCGTTCTCTGAAAAATCATGCCTATGACAGGGAAATTCGCCCCGCGAGAGCTTCCATAAGCCAGAGTACCCATATTGTAGTGGCGGGAAGCGAAATTCACTCTATATAAAAAGCTGTCCTCACTCTGGGTGAAATCATAACCGGATAACATGATCCTTCCTTCAAAATAATCGTTATGAAAAAAATGAAGAAAATATTTTACATATTCCCCTTGTATAGCGATTGTGACCTCCTCACATATCTCAGGTCTGTCAAATTCCCATTTTTGCCCTTGTACGCTTCTGTCAATCTCATATTTTACGGGAATCAGGTTCAAGGCCAAAAATATCAAAAAGACAGCCGCCAAAAGCAAAATACCAATTCCAAGTTTACTTTTCATGCTATTCCCCATTCCGAAGCGTTTTTACGCAACCAAATATCTGAGTGTGAAGCAGCTCTGCATCGCAGAGCGTAAAACTTCTTGGCGAAGCGCCCTCTGGCGCAAGCTTTAGAATTTCTCTTCACACTTCCCCAAGCACAAGCACTGAATATGCAGGCATCACGGTCTCCGTCTGTGTCCGCTCCACGCCCTCTTCTCCGGTGAGCAGTTCTCCCAAAACCTCCAGTTCGGCCGCCGTCTTATCCCCCACGTCCACCTGGTCTAAGGAAACCGATGCGGGTTGGGCCGAAGTATTAAACACCAGCACGATCTCCCGGTCCTGATAGGTCTTGGAGATCACGCAGATCTGTTCATTGGAGACATTTTCATGGAAGGCAACCGTTCCCCTTGCAATCTCCGGGTTTTGATTGCGCAGGCGTATGGCGGCCTTCACATAATTGTAAATGGAATTCTCATCCTGACTCTGCTCCTCAAGACTGTCAAATTTCATCTGGACAGTATCCATGTCCGGAGGGCCGCTGCAAATCCCGGGAGCCGTTTCATCCTTGCTCCAGTACATGGGCGCTCTCTTATTTTCATCCTTTCCGGAGCCTTTCATCCCCAGCTCCTCCCCGTAGTAGAGAAACACATTGCCGCTCATCAAAAGGTTCAGGGCGTTCCCCATTTTTGTCTGGGCCTCGCTGTTTTCTCCCGCGTAGTAGCCCGCGCTGCGCCCCATATCGTGATTGGTATAAAAGGGTGCATTGATATAAGCAGGATTATAACCGGCAAAAAGCTCCTGCTCCTTAACAAGGGCCCTGCCATAGGACTCCGCCCCCGAGCGTCCGCTCACCACATTGGCAATCACCCCGGACTTATCCGCAAAGTCAAAATCAAACATACTGTCTACGCCGCTCTCATAATAGGGAGCATAGGAGGCGCTGTCCATCCAGCATTCACACACAAGATAGCTGTCAGGAGACTGGGCCTTTACAAAGTCATGAAACCAGCGCAAAATTTCCACATTTTTTTCCTCATTGCCGGTCACATACTCCTTCACCGCATCCAGCCTGAAGCCATCCACGCCTTTTTCCAGCCAAAACTGGGCTATCTGTTCAAATTCCCGCCGCACAGCTTCGTTTTCCAGATTCAAATCCGGCATTTCACTCCAAAACTGGGCCTCATAGTACCAGGAGGTTCCCTCCAGGGGAACATAGCCTCCCCTTTGTTCTCTGGAAAAGTGATAGTACTCCACATAAGGACACTCCTCCGGGTCCGGCGAAGCATCCTCCGGCAGGCTTCTCAGGTACTGCGCCGCACTCAAAAACCAGGGATGGGCGCTGGAAGAATGATTCATGGCGAGATCAATGATCACGCGGATTCCCCGGTTATGACACTGATCCAAAAGGGCTTCAAAGTCCTCCATGGTGCCATATTGAGGATCAATGTCCTGATAATCCAGCGTGTCGTATTTATGGTAGGTATTGGAGGGCATGACGGGCATCAGCCATATGCCGTTCACTCCCAGGTCTGTGTCCGTGGAGTCGTCGCCATCGTTTAAATAATCCAGCTTTTCCAGCACTCCCCTCAAATCTCCAATGCCGTCGCCGTCACTGTCGTAAAAGGAATAGACAAAGATTTCATAATAGGTTCTGTACTTATCGTCTATCACCTGCAAGGGCCTGTTTCCGGTCTCTCCCTCCTTTGAGGCGCAGGCCGTCAAAAAGGCCATGCACAGGCAGACTGCCAGGCACATCGCCAAGACATTTGTTCTCTTCTTTCCTTTCTTTTTCTTCTCCCACATCAGTTTTTCTCCTCTCTGCCGCTTTTCTTCAGTTCGGCCCGATACTTGGAATAAATGATTTTCTGGGTATGGTAAAGACTCTGATAGCCCGACAGCATATAGCTTACCGCAACCCCTGTCAAAAAGTAAGGCATCCCTTCCATTCCGAACAGCTCCAGGGCAATCAAAAGAGAGGTGATGGGGCTGTTGGTGACGCCGCAGAATACCGCGATCATCCCCACCGCCGCACAGAGAGAGGGTGACAGTCCCAGAAAGCCTCCCATAAGGCATCCAAAAGCCGCTCCCACGAAGAAAGAGGGAACGATCTCCCCTCCCTTATAGCCCGCCCCCAGGGTAATGGCCGTAAAAATCAGTTTCAAAAGGAAGGCCTCCGGACGCACCTGCCCCTCCAGGCATCGGTCAATCACATCCATTCCCGCTCCCAGATAATCCGTGGTGCCCAAAAGCGCCGTCAGGGCTACGATCAAAGCTCCGGCCAGCCCAATGCGCAGATACGGGTTGGGCAGATACCTTTTGCCCTGGGAGGCCGCCGTATGCAGCGCCACACAAAACAATACACTCAAAACCGCACACAGCATTGCCAAAATTAAAGTCTTGCTTCCCGTGACCACGGTGAATTCCGGCACATAAGCAATCCTCATACTTTCCCCATAAGCGCCCAAAGCTCTGGCAACCCCCGCCGCCGTCAGGGCAGACAGCGCACAGGGCACCAAAGCCGCATAATACATTACCCCTACGCTGACTACCTCCATGGGAAAAATGGCAGCCGCCATGGGGGTGCCGAACAAGGCGGAAAAGCAGGCGCTCATACCGCACATAATCATCACATGGGCGTCTGCGCCCTTCATGCGAAACAGCTTTCCAAAGCAGTTGCCCAGGCTGCCGCCCAGCTGCAGGGCCGCGCCCTCTCTTCCCGCCGACCCGCCAAAGAGATGGGTGAGGATGGTGCTCACAAAAATCAAAGGAGCCGTGGAAAAATGCAGCTGCTCCTCCGAGCGCACCGCAGAAAGCACGCTGTTGGTTCCTCCGTCATTGTCCCTATGGGCCAGATGATACAAAAATACAATCAGAAGCCCGGCCACAGGAAGTCCTAAAATCACAGCCGGATGACTGGTTCTGAAATCTGTGGCATACTGCATTCCATAAGAAAAGGCAGTGCCTGTAAGCCCCACCAAAACACCGGTGGCAACTGCGATTGCCACCCATTTGATAAAATTCAGGAATTTGCTTCCCACCCCCATAAGGAAGGTGTAAATATCCTTCTCCCGCCCCTTCATTTACTGCCTCATTTCCACGCTTATCTTTACGCCTGTTGCTCCATACGTCTTTTGAAATCTCTGATATTAGCGCCAATGTCACCTTGAAAAACCGCCGAGCCTGCCACAATCACATTGGCTCCCGCCTCCAGCGCCTGATGTACATTTTCCACCCGGATGCCGCCGTCCACCTGGATGTCAACACACAGCCTTTTCTCTTTTGCCATTTCCCGGATACGCCGCACCTTGTCAAGGCACTGGGGAATCAGCTCCTGTCCCCCGGCTCCCGGCTCCACCGTCATCACCAGCACCATGTCCACCATTCCAAGAAAAGGCGCTGCCGCCTCCGGTGGAGTGCCAGGCTTTATGGTGATTCCCGCCTTTTTCCCCATCCTTCTTATTGCCTGAATGGTTTTCTCCACATCAGCAGACGCCTCTATATGAAAATTGATCAGATCCGCTCCGCTCTCCGCAAAGGCCTCCACATGTCTTTCGGGCCTCTCCACCATCAAATGCACATCCAAAAACAGAGAGGTCTCTCTGCGTATGCACTTTAATACCGGCAGCCCAAAAGAAATGGATGGCACAAACATTCCATCCATAACATCAATATGCAGATACTGCGCGCCCGCTTTTTCCACCTCTTTGACCTGCTCTCCCAGCCTCCAGAAATCAGCGGACAAAATTGACGGTGATAAAATGTTCATAACACTCCCAAGCCTTTCTATCATTCCGTGCCTATTTTAGCAAAAAAAAACGTGAATAGCAACCTGCTATTTCACGTCTCTTTTCAACAGCTCCCAAGCGTCCTCATGCTCCACATAATAAACAGGGCATTTTTTGCCGCCGCAGTCATAATGGCGCAGTATGTCATCCCTGGTAAGATCATAGGTTTCCGTAAGCCAGGTAAGAAGCTCTATCAGCGCATCATAGGTCTCCTGGGTAAAGGACCCGTCCTCCGAAAGGTAGCAGCATTCTATGGAAATAGAATCCTCATTTCTGGTCTGCACCGCATAAGCGATCTCATCCAAAGGAATGCACTGAATGATCTCCCCTTCATAGCCGATGATGAAGTGGGCGCTGGCGCTTCTTTCATGGGTATCCTTAAGCTGCTCAAAATAGCTTCTGTTCTGGGCAGCGCTGGTCCCCCGGTTAGCCGTATAGTGTACAAAGATGCTGTTTACCTCCGTCAGCGCATCTCCTGGTCTGGAATATTCATTCACCGTAAGAAAATCCTCTGTCCAGGCAGGATGCCTTCCAAAGGCTTCTGCACTGATTCCCTGGATATCCTGTATTTCTTCCTCCCAGAGCGCTTTGGGTTCGCCGGATTCATCTATTGCATTCCCCAGGCTGGCCTCTGTCCCGCCTGCCTTGCTTAATGCCCACACTGCCAAAATTACCGCTGCAATCAAAACCACGAAAGCTGCGGTCACCACTGCCAGCCTTCTGTAGAAAAGCATTCTCGCCCGTTTCTTTCTTGCAGCCGCTTTGGCAAAGTCCCTTTCCCGGCGCTTTTTCTGAAACTGACTGTAATCCACCAGATAGGGATTGCGCTTCATATTCGTCAGTTCCAGACCCAGCTCCTTTTTCGGACTGCTTGCTTGTCCCATTTCTCTGCCTCTTTTCCTCTTAGGTACTTTCTTTCTCCTAATTAAAGAAGATGTTGGGGGTAAAAGGGGGTTCCGTCACAAATCGTCAGAATTGTTTGTCATCTGCAGGAGTCTTAGTTGCTCCTGGAATCGGCAAAGTTGCGTTGTGAGAAAAAAATCCGCTTGTTTGAGCGCAGCGAGTTCGGATTTTTGGGAACGCATTTAGCAAATTTGTCGATTCCTGGTGCAACTTGACTCCGAAGCCGCAAACAATTCTGACGATTTGTGACTGGGAGACCTTTTGACCCTGACATCTTAAAACATACAATAGCAGAAAAATGTTTCATTTTTGTATACGAAATTCTTAAGTTTTCTTAAGGTGCTTTCTTATAAAAATTCCTTCACGGACCGGTAAACGCCCTCCGCATCCAGTCCGTATTTCTGCACAAGGGCCGCTGCGGAGCCGGATTCCCCGAATACATCCTGCATACCCAGCTTCTTTACGGGAACGGGATACTTTGCGCACAGGCAGTCGCACACCGCGCTGCCTAAGCCCCCGATCACAGAGTGCTCCTCAACGGTTACCACCTTTCCGGTCTTTTTGGCACTATTTACCACGATTTCCTCATCCAGGGGCTTAATGGTGCAGATATTTACCACCTCGGCGCTTATGCCATCAGCCGCCAGCTTTTCTGCAGCGCCCAGGGCGGAATCCACACAGATTCCCGTAGCCACGATGGTCACGTCCTCTCCCTCCCGCACCACAGTGCCCTTTCCGATCTCAAAGTGATAATCGGGTCTGTCATTGATGACCGGCACCGCTGCCCGTCCAAAGCGGATGTAAACCGGTCCTTCATGCTCCAGGGCAGCCCTGACGGCGGCTCTTGCCTCTACATCATCGGAGGGACACATCACCACCATGCCGGGAATGGTCCGCATCAGCGCAATGTCCTCGTTGCATTGATGGGTTGCTCCATCCTCTCCCACAGTGATGCCTGCATGAGTTGCTCCAATTTTCACATTCAAATGAGGGTACCCTATGGAATTGCGCACCTGCTCAAAGGCACGGCCCGCCGCGAACATGGCAAAGGAGCTGACAAAGGGAATTTTTCCCACAAGGGACAGTCCTGCTGCCACGCCCATCATATTACACTCGGCAATGCCGCAGTCAATGTGGCGCTCCGGATAAGCCTTCTTAAAAATACTTGTCTTAGTGGCCGCCGCAAGATCCGCATCCAGCACCACCAGCTGGGGAAATTCCTCCGCCAGCTCCTTTAAGGCGTTTCCGTAGCTTTCTCTGGTAGCAATCTTTTTGACGGTGGTTTCCTTCACGTTATTTCCTGCCATTATGCTTCACCTGCTTTCTCTAATTCTGCGCCGATTTTTTCCAGGTCGGCCATTGCCACCGCATATTCCTCATCATTGGGAGCCTTGCCGTGCCAATCCACACTGTTCTCCATAAAGGATACGCCCTTGCCCTTTAAGCTATGTACCACAATACAGGTGGGCATTCCCTTGGTATTTCTCGCCTCCCCAAAGGCTGCCCTGAGAGCGTCAAAGTCATGAGCGTCTGCGTTAATCACATGGAAATTGAACGCCTCGAATTTTTTATCAATAGGATAGGGAGAGCATACCTGGTCGATAGGACCGTCGATCTGCAAATTATTGTTATCCACGATCACGCATAGATTGTCCAGCTTGCGGAAGCCTGCAAACATAGCCGCCTCCCAGACCTGCCCCTCCTCGATCTCTCCATCTCCCAAAAGAGTGTATATCCGGAAATCCTTTTTATCCATTTTTGCGCCAAGCGCCATCCCTACGGCAGCGGAAACGCCCTGTCCCAGGGAGCCTGACGACATATCCACGCCGGGAATATGAATACAGGGATGTCCCTGAAGGTAGGAGCCCAGCTTTCTCAAAGTAACCAGGTCTTCCACCGGGAAAAATCCTCTGTGGGCCAGGGTGGAATAAAGCCCCGGCGCTGTGTGTCCCTTGGACAGCACAAAGCGGTCTCTGTTCTCCATAGCAGGATTCTTGGGATCAATGTTCATCTCCTCAAAATAAAGATAGGTAAACACATCTGCCGCAGAGAGAGAGCCGCCCGGATGTCCTGCCTTTGCACTGTGGACTGCGGTCACTATGCCCTTGCGGATTTCGTTCGCCTGTTTCTGCAGGTCTAAATTGTTCATCGTTTCCTCCATTCTGCCGAAAGCCAATTAACGGCTGTCGCTGCTATCTGTCTTCCCAGATAATACTAGCATAAACCCCTTGCTTCGTCCAGCACAATTTGCTCAAAAAATGTTGATTGTGCTCGTGCACTGCCGCTTTTAAGGCTCTTCCCTCTGTCCATAATAGGCATTTGCTCCGTGCTTTCTGAAATAATGCTTATCCTGCAGCTCCTGAGGCGCCGGCAGTATTTTGGGCTGAATGCACTCTGCCCGGTAAGCCATCTTTGCCACTTCCTCCAGAACCACCGCATTATGTACAGCCTCAGCCGCATTTTTTCCCCAGGTGAAGGGACCATGATTTTTGCACAGCACTGCAGGCACTGCCATAGGATCCTTTCTCATAATTTTGAACGCCTCTGCAATCAAAAGCCCCGTGTTCTTTTCATAGGCCGTTTCGATCTCCTCCTTTGTCAGACATCTGACACAAGGCACCGGGCCATATATGTAGTCTGCGTGGGTGGTGCCGTAGCAGGGAATATCCCTGCCTGCCTGAGCCCAGCTTGTGGCGTAGGAGGAATGGGTGTGTACAATGCCGCCGATCTCAGGAAACGCCTTATACAGCTCCAGATGCGTGGGAGTGTCCGAGGAGGGCTGGTATTTTCCCTCAACCTTCCTTCCCTCCATATCCACCACCACCATGTCCTGTGGCGTAAGCTTCTCATAGGCCACACCACTTGGCTTAATCACAAACAGGCCGCTCTCTCTGTCAATGGCGCTTGCATTTCCCCAGGTAAAGGTCACAAGACCATATCTGGGCAGCTCCATATTTGCCTCATATACCAGTTGCTTTAATTCTTCCAACATTCCTTATATGCTTCCTTTCCCGAAAAAATCCGTATCAGGCCCCCTAAACGAGTCCTTCCACCGCCGCCTTCTCAGCTCCAAAGGCTCCCAAGTAACGCTCCATAAATTTCTCAAAGCCTGTCCCGTCCGCCTCTTCAGGCTCAATGGTGCTGCCAGACCATCCTGCAAAAACCTGTGTCTGAAGGTACTGAGACAGGCTCTGTCCTTCTTCCTTTTCCCAAAGATAAGCGGCTAACAGGGCCATTCCCCAGGCTCCGCCTTCGCTTGCGGTATCCATCACAGTCACAGGCGCTCCCATCGCTCCTGCCAGCAGGCGCTGTCCCACCACTGGGGTCTTGAACAATCCGCCGTGTCCCATCAGGGAATCCACAGTGACCTTCTCTTTATCTAACAGAATATCCATCCCTATTTTCAGCGTGGCAAGAGCGCTGTACAAATGGGTCCGCATAAAGTTTGCCAGGGTGAATTTTGCGTCAGGAGTGCGCACAAACAAAGGCCTTCCTTCGTCCACTCCCGTGATGGGCTCTCCCGAGTAATAATTGTAGGAGAGAAGTCCTCCGCAATCCGCATCCCCCTTCAGCGCTTCCCCATACAATGCCGTAAACAGTTCCCCCGGGGCAGCTTTTATGCCAAACAGGCCGGCAAATTCCTGAAACAGATTGACCCAGGCATTCAGGTCCGAGGTGCAGTTATTGCAGTGCACCATAGCCACCGGCATGCCGTCAGGGGTGGTCACCATATCGATCTCCTCATATACCTTAGTCAACGGCTTTTCTAAGACCACCATGGCAAAGATGGAGGTGCCTGCCGACACATTTCCTGTGCGGACAGCCACGCTGTTTGTGGCCGTCATTCCCGTGCCTGCATCTCCCTCCGGAGGACACATGGGAACCCCCGGCTCCAGCACACCGGATGGGTCTAAAAGCCTTGCCCCCTCCTCTGTCAGATATCCCGCATTTTCTCCCGCACAGAGCACCTTGGGCAGAATGCCGCGGATATTCCAGGCAAAGCCCTTGTCAGAAATCAGTCTGTCAAACTGCTCCAGCATCTTCTCATGGTAGTCACAGGTGCCTGAATCAATGGGAAACATTCCGGACGCCTCTCCCACACCCAGCACCCTTTTTCCACTGAGCTTCCAGTGAATGTAGCCTGCCAGTGTTGTGAGATAGTCAATTCTGTCCACATGCTCCTCCCCTTTCAGGATTGCCTGATATAAATGCGCAATGCTCCATCTCTGGGGAATATTAAAATCAAAGGCCGCCGTCAGCTTTTTGCAGGCCTCCTCTGTCATGGTGTTTCTCCAGGTGCGGAAGGGTACAAGCAGCTCTCCCTCCTTGTCAAAGGCCATATACCCGTGCATCATACCGCTGAAGCCAAGGCTGCCCAGCTTTTTCAGGGCCACGCCGTATTTTTCCCGCACGTCCTTTGCCAGACTTTGATAACACCCTTTCAGCCCCTTCCAGATATCCTCCAGGCTGTAGGTCCAAATATTGTTTTCCAGACGGTTTTCCCAGTCGTAGGCTCCCATGGCAATGGGCTGATGGCTTTTGTCCACCAAAACGGCCTTGATTCTTGTGGAGCCAAACTCAATGCCAAGAGCCGTGCTTCCTGTTTCAATTGCTTTTCTGATATCTTCGCTCATTTTCCCTCGTTTCTGCGCTGCCTTTTTTTATGGGAAGAGTCCGTACATGCAGCGCCTCTTTGGACTCTCCTTTTGCTTCCTTTTGAAAAACCGCACCCCCATACGCTCCATAATCCGCCACAGAATCCCGTTCCACCACCCTGGTTTCAAATTCAAAGGTTTCGCCGCTTTTATTTGTTTCCAGCATTTCCAGCAGAATCTGGGCGGCCTTTGCGCCAAGCCTTTCCTTTGGATGGGGCAGAGAGGTAATCGCCACCTCACTGTGCAGCGCCAGATCGGAATCATCAATGCTGATCACCGAAACATCCTGGGGAATCCGGATACCCTGCCCTGTCAGAAGCTGAATCATCTGAAAGGCGATCTGATCGTTATAACAAAACAACGCGCTGCATTCCTGTAATCTGCTTTGTATCTTTCCCACGCAGCAGTTAAGCTGCCTGGCTTCCTCCGTATCGATCCAGACCACCCGGGAATCCGTCACTTGATATTCCGCCCTTTCCAGGGCCTTAAGATAGCCAAGATACCGCAGTCTTCCCTGGCCGTCGTCCAGCTTAAGCACCGCCCCGATGTTTTTGTGCCCTCTTCCAATCAGATAATTCACTGCCGCTTTCGCTGCCTCCGTATCATTCAAGGATACATGGGGCACGTCCAGCTCAGGATAATAGGTATTAAGGAACAAAATCGGCACCTTGCGCCTAAGCAGCTGTCTGTAAAGATGGATATTGGGATTGGGCAGTCCGCTCTTTGTGCCCTCCACAATAATACCGGCCACATCCTCCCTGTGAATCAAATCCTCCAGAACGCTCCTCTCCCGCTCCAGGGAATTGTTGGTAAAGGAAATCTGCACGGAATATCCCCGCTCAAACAGCACATTTTCAATTCCCTGAATAATTTTGGGAAAAATGTAGCTGTCCACATAGGTGGTGATTACGGCAATCCGGTTACACCTCTCCAGATTTTCCCTACGGTCATAGCTGATATAGGTTCCGCTTCCCCTGACTCTGCGCACCACGCCCTGCTCTTCCAAAAAGCCGAGGGCCTTGCGCACGGTCTGTCGGCTGATATGGAACATTCCGCTGAGCTCATTCTCTGAATACAGCTTGTCCCCCGGTCCCAGCTTCCCCTCTCTGATTAAATTGTCTATGTAGTCAATCAGTTTCTGATATTTTTTCTGTTTTCCTTCCATGTCGGCCTCCGTTCTCAGTATAGTAAAGTTGTTATTTTCTGTCAATATATTCCCAGATTGTTTCCAGTACATTTTATTAAGTTGTATGCAATACAACTCATACTCTCTTTTCAGGCGGCATATATTGAAACAATTCTCATACCTACAAAGGCGGCGCGACCAATCTTGAAAAGACCTTTCCCTCTTTCCCGCAGACAGCTTCTGCTTGCTCTTGCCTTTCTTTTTGCTTTTGCGGGAATCACGCTATTCCTTTTTCGTTACAAGCGGGAGGAAAAACAATTTTCCCACATTACCTCCCAGCTGTTTACAGACGAGATGACCTCCAGTACCTTAAATATGCACTACACCATTGCCAATCCCGCTGATTTTGGCATTTACAGCTATAAGCCCATTCTTCCTTCCTACAGCAAAACGGGAACCTTGAAAGGGCAGGCTGCCACAGAGAACGTCATAGCAGCATTAAAGTCCCTGAATTCGGAAAAGCTTTCTGATGCCGACAGCTACACCCACAGGCTTCTTCTGCGCTCTTTAGACAATTCTTTAAAGGTCGGAAGCTTTGTGTATTATAAAGAGCCTCTCTCCCCTTCCTCCGGCATGCAGTCCCAGCTTCCCATCCTCTTAGCGGAGTACGCCTTCCGCACAGAGCGGGACGTGACGGACTATCTTTCCATCTTAGATCAGACAGATGAATATTTTGCTTCCCTACTGGTCTTTGAGCAGGAAAAGGCCCAGGCCGGACTTCTGATGCCTGCCTCCTCTCTGGAAAAGGTAAAGGAGCAATGTGACACGATTGTCACAAGCGAAGCTCTGGAAGCCGGAACCCATTTTTTACAGAGCACCTTTACAGAGCGCGTGGATGCGCTGTGTCAGGAGGGCATCCTTACAGAGGAAGAGGCCCAGGCCTATCAAATGCAAAATGACCGCCTGTTAAAAACAGTTCTCCTTCCCGCCTATGAAGCCTTGGCCGACGGACTGTTTGTTCTGGAAGATACTTCCATTCCTCTTGAGGGGCTTGCCTCCAAGCCGGAGGGACGCGCCTATTATGAATATCTTCTGGTTTCCGAAACCGGCTCCTACCGGAGCATCGAAGAAATAAAAGAACTGCTCTCCGCCAAATTCAGCCAGGAATATGAAGCCATACAAAGAATTGTGGCTCAGGACCCGACCCTGGTACAACGCCTTTCCTCAGAGGAATATGCGGTATTTCCCTACACAGAGGCGGAGGAGATGCTGCTTGACCTGCAAAGACGGATGTCCGGCAGCTTTCCCCAGCTGCCGGAAGATACGTCCGCAATGCCCGCCGTAACCGTAAAGGCTGTCTCCCAGAGCCTGGAGGAATATTGTGCTCCTGCCTTTTACCTGACCGCTCCTTTGGATGACACTGACAGCAATGTCATATACATTAATGAAAAAAATTCCCCGGGCGGATTAGAGCTGTACACCACTCTGGCTCACGAGGGCTACCCTGGCCACCTCTATCAGACCGTCTACAGTAATCGCAGCTTTCTTTCCCAGGGGGAAAACAAGGTCCGCCAGCTTCTGTGGTATGGGGGCTATCAGGAGGGCTGGGCTCTTTATGTGGAATTTTTAAGCTTCGATTATGCGTCTGCGCTGCTGGAGGAGAATGGGCGCTCTCAGGATGCTCTTTGTGTACAATTAGAAAAGCATAACCGCAGTCTGCAGTTATGCCTCTATTCTCTGTTGGATATTATGATACATGATCAAGGGGCCTCCTTCCGTCAGGTGGCCGAGGTGCTGGAAAACTTCGGCATCACCCAGGTTTCCTCCATAAAAGCCATCTATGCCTATATTGCGGAGGAGCCTTGCAACTACTTAAAGTATTACCTTGGCTATCTGGAAATTCTTTCTTTACAGCAGGAGGCCATGGCACAATGGGGAGATTCCTATTCCGACTATGCCTTCCACACCTTCTTTTTGGACTGCGGCCCTTCGGATTTTACCTCCCTGAAAGAGCGTCTCCTGGAAACCACGCCCGACGCCTCCCTGGTACCCATCGCCAGTTAAATGACGCTCACGAAAAAGTTGTTTTCCCAATTCCCCGGAAAAACTGGTTTAAATTACGCAAGGCCTTTTCCAGAATCTCCTGTTCCTGGGGGGTTAAGCCTTCCACCACCGCGTCTATCATCTGCTGGTGAAAGCGGCTGTGCTGTGCGAAGGCTTTTCTCCCTTTTTGAGTGAGAGAAACCAGCACCACCCTTCTGTCCTCTTCACTTCGGGTTCGCTCCACAAAACCTTTTTTCACCAGCCCGTTCACGGAAATAGTGAGGGTCCCCGTGGTGACGGACAAGGCCCGCGCCACAGAGGTCATATTTTTCGGCTCATGTATGTCTATGGCTTCAATGACATGCATGTCATTTACAGAGAGCTCCTTATACTCTCCGGTCCTGACGGCCTGTTCTTCAATTGCATTAATGTCACGAAATAGCCTCACCAGCACTTCGTTTAAAGTTGCGTTAAGATTCACTTTGCTGTCTCCTCCAGCATACTTTCCAAATAGCCCCTGCCCCAATGTCCGGAGCATAAGGAAATAATTGTTCATCCTCTATTGTACCAAGATTCCGGACATTTGTCATTCGCTATCCTCTATCTTTTCTGTAAACTTTTCGGCAGCGTGCTCCATTTTTTGGTTCAGCAGCTTTGTGCCGTCATAGCTGCCAGTAACAGTGTAAAACGTGCCGCCGATCTCTTTTTACAGGCCGAATTCCGGCAAGGCGACGCAAAACAGCCCGGACACTCAAGTGTCCGGGCTGTCTGCCTCGCAAGAGGATAAGCATCATAAAAACATTATACTTCGATCATTTTCCCGTATTTCACTCAGTTTAAGGCAAATCCCTTATAGTTGTTTCCTTCTATATCTGACTGGAAGAAGGTTACCGTCTCCCCGTTAGGACCGTAATAGACCACATGATCGCCGTACACGCCCTGCTTGTGCCAAACGGCCCGGGCGTTGTTAGTGTCGTAGATGACATCAGGCATAGCTTCCACACCCGATGCTTTGCTTCCGCCGCTTTCCATAGGCACATGAGCCACAATGGCCAGCAGAAGCCGCCAGATGAAACCCGCTCCAATCAGGCAGGCCACCAGAGGAAGCATCACTCTCTGGGCAGTGGTCTGACACCGGCCCACAATAACCACCACCATGTACCCAAGACAAAGAAGCATGACAATCACGGTTCCGACAATCTCCCCTGCCCCGCTGCCCAGTTCCTGCCCGGTAACCGCCTTAACCAAGGTACCGACAGTCGCAAACAGCAGCATGACCCCCAGCAGGATGACATAGGATCCCCCCACGCCGATAATGCCCGCCCATTTGCGGCGCAGACTGTTGTAGCCGATAGTTCCCACCAGACACAACACCAGCATAATCACACCCAATACTCCAACGATTCCTTCCATTCCAAAAACACTCCTTCTTTATAGCTGCGCGAGGCTGCACAGCCTTTCTGCCAACCACTCGTTTCTTGTTTTCAAAAGGTGTACTTTTCTGTAAGATGAATTTAGTACTCTTTTCATTGGCCAAGCAGTGTAAAAATTCGTCAAAAAATATGGAAATCTCTATTACGTTGTGCTATAATAATTTTATACTATTCGTTGGGGCAGTTACAAAAAAGTACACCTTTTTGTAAAAGTGTCCCATTTATGATATTCTGGCCTTTTCGTAAATCTTCGCCTGATAGCGGAAGGTGGCAAGCGGCATCCCACATTCACGCGCCGCCGCTGTTCCTGTGATTTTTCCGGCCTTCCACCTTTGATACACGTTGTGAAAATTTAGGGGTAAAGGTTTGGGAGGTCTCCCAAACTGAACCCCCTTTGCTTTTGCCGCCGCGATTCCCTCGGCCTGCCGCTGCCGGATATTGGTGCGCTCATTCTCAGCTACAAAAGACAATACCTGCAGTACAATGTCGGAAAGGAATGTCCCCATCAGATCTTTCCCTCTGCGAGTATCCAGCAAGGGCATATCCAGAACCACAATATCAACTCCTTTTTCTTTTGTCAGAACACGCCATTGTGCCAAAATCTCTCTATAGCTGCGTCCCAGGCGGTCTATGCTCTTCATATAAAGCAGATCGTCTTTTTTCAATTTTCTGAGAAGTTTCTTGTATTGCGGCCTGTCAAAATCCTTTCCGGACTGTTTATCCACATAAATATTTTTCTCAGGGACAGATAACTCTCGCAAGGCGATAAGCTGCCGATCCTCCTTTTGGTCTTTGCTGCTGACGCGGATATATCCGTAAGTAATTCCAGCGATTTATCTCCCCTCCTTTCCGCGTTTCTGCAAGACAATATCATCCAGCAAAGCGGCCATTTCTGCCGTCTCTCTGTAAATATCTTTGGTTCTCATAGATTTTACCCTCCTTTTATTATTCACCTCACGGCGAAGGCTTCACACTTGCGGGCGGATTTCGTTTCGTTGTTTCTTGGCATCTTCAAGCAAAAAATACGTCGTATCCCGCGATATATGCTGAATACGGCGCATTTCTTTGTTGCCCGGCCCCGCCCGGCAGATGACATAATTGTAATTTTTTCAGATTACTTTCTTATGGATCCAGAAGAAAGGGATAAAGGACTTACTCTTCCAGCATACTTTCCAAATAGCCCGTGCCCCAATGGGACAGGGGACTTACTCTTCCAGCATGCTTTCCAAATAGCCCCTGTCCCATAATAGTATCTTTAGTTTTTTCGCCGCTTCCACGGCGGAGGATGTAAAGTATTGGTTGGTAAGGACGGCGCCCACCATCCGGTCATAGTAGTCGCGGCCCGCGTATGCCTCCTGCACAGCCTTCACGCCCACTGGCGAGGTGTAGCATTTGCATTGGATGGCATAGGTCACGCCCTCCTTTTCCGCCAGAATATCAATTCCGTAATCCCCGCTTCCCCTTGTGACCTCGACCTCCAAAAAGCCGTGCTTTTTCAGCAGTTCTGCGCAGAAGTACTCAAAATCATGCCCTTCCATCAGGTCAATGCTCTGGGGCCTTCGCCTTCTGGCCCTTATGAAAAGCCAGATGCCTCCTCCGCACAGGACGGCTGCAAGCAGTATCAAAATAATGATCATAAAAAATCAATCCTCTTGTACGCACCCGAAGGCGTAAACCGTCCTGGAACGCATTACCTGGCCTGCATGAAATACCGGCTTTTCAAAAGCCGTGCAGTTTACCGCATTGGGAACATACTCTGTTTCCAGGCAGACGGAGGCATAGCCCTCATAAATCCTTCCGGCCTTCCCGGGCTTTTGCTCGGAAAACTTGCTTACAAACAATACAAGGCAAGGCATATCCGTTTCCACCTTCATATACCGGCCTGACTGCGGGCAGTACAACTGCGCCGCCTCCCGAAAGCCTGTGCCGTCTATGATATAGCTCTCGTCATAGCCTGGAGCTCCCTTCACCAAATCCACATGGCCGCTTTCCATGGCCTGTCCTATAGACCGTCTGCCGGTAAAATCAAGGGGCGTATCCTTGACGCTTTTAATCTCTCCCTCCGGCAGCCCTCTCTCACTCTTTGCCGCGCAGGATGACCCATGAATGGTGAGCAGATGATCCCTGGCGTCCTGACACCCAAGGTTAAAATAGGCGTGGTTGGTAGGCGACAGCACCGTATCCCCCTCCGGCGTCATACAATATTCTATAATCAGACGATGTTCGTCATCAAAGGTAAAGGAAACCTCCGCCTCCACCGCGCACTCATAGCCGCAGCTTCCCAAATCCCTCAAAAGGAACGTAATTTTGTTTTCCTCTTCTTCCAGTCTGGCCTGGAAAAGCTGGCGTGCAAAATTACTGCTTCCACTGTGCAGGCAATGGCCGCCGCTTCCCTTCTCCAGCTCGAACACCTTCCCGTCAATGACAAATCTGCCATCCGCTATCCGGCTGGCACAGCGTCCCACGGTTGCGCCCTCCGTGGTGGAGCCCTGTAATCCCTGGGGGCCCTCCACCCCTAAAACCACATCTCCAAGCTTTCCCGCCCCATCCAGCAGATACAGACTGTGCAGGGAAGCGCCATAGTCAAGAAATTCCGCATACTCTCCCCACTTGTTTGTAAGTCGGTACAGGGAAATCTCTCTCCCGTCAGGCAGACTGCCCCATAATTTCTTTTCGATCATACCTCTTCCTCCCTGAAATCATAATAAGACATGAAAGAACCAAAGTCAAAGCCCATTCTGTAAAAAACGCCTCACAGCCCCGGGACTTTTCAAAATAACCACCTTTTCGGCGCAGCCTTCGCAGACCGCCTTATAGTTTCTTTTATGGGCCCGGTTGCGTCCCTTCCATAGAATCCACCACAGAAACTCCCTGTCTATCTTTTCTTCACACCCTTTTGTCATGGATTCCCTGCTCTTCCCCCGATACTGAAAATAACGCTTCAGCGCTCTAAACAGGCAGATCCTTCTGGGAAACTTAAAAAAAATAATCTGTGTGGCTTCCCGAAGCCTCCGCTCATAGCAATCCTTTGTGTAATTCCCGTCTATCACCCAGCTATGGTGTGCATCCAGAAAGCTGTTTATTATATCCGCCTTTTCCTCCCGTTTTCTTTCCTTCCAGCCAGGCAGCCAGTGCACACAGTCCAGGTGCATCACCTCACAGCCCCATTTTTCTCCCAGCTTTCGTGCGAGCGTGGACTTTCCGCTTCCGCTGTAGCCGATTATCATAATTCTTCTGTCAGACATAAGCGCCTCCACTGTTTCCTGATATTCCGCCCACAATGCAGACGGCCTGCAAAAGTATGACTATCCTTATTTTACTCCTTTTTTCGTTTTGAAGGAATGAAAAAGTAAAAATCTTTTTACGCTTCCTTTACCTTTTTTTGATAGCATCCTTTTTCCCCATCCCATACACTGGTTTTGGGATTTGCGTCCGCGCGCTGTCTGGCGTAAATCTCTCTACGAGAATAAGCAGTGCAGAAATGAGGCTTTTCATGAAAAAACACAGGCATTCCTTAAAGCTTAGATTCCTCATAGACCTGTTTTGCACCTTCATGGTTCCCTTTGTGCTGGTGCTGGCTCTGGTTACCGCCTACATTTACTGGGCAGTGAAAAACGATGCGGAGCAAAACAGCGCCCTTTACGCATCCGTGCTCAGCAGCCAGCTGCAGGCGGAGCTTTCAAAATATGTGGCCATCGTGGAGACTGCCGCCATGCAGGAAGCGGTGAAAACTTTGGACTACACCCAGGCGGAGCCTTATCTGCAGGCTCTTTTGGAAAAAGAAGGAACCGATATATGGTCTCATTTTCTCATTGCCAATCAGTACGGAACGGAGCAGGCTCACACGGAGGGACAGGAGGGACACGGCTACTCTATCAGGACTTCGGAGGAATTTTCCGTTCCCTGGGAAACGGAAGCAACCTTTGTAAGCGAGCCTTCCATTTCCATCAGCACACAAAGAGCCGTCATGGGCATCGGCACGCCTATTTATCGGGAAGATAGAAAAGTAGGCGTTTTGATCGGTTATCTCCGTCTGGAAAGCGTGTCCCATATTTTAAATCAATTTCCGTTTACGGACAGCAGCTATGCCTTTATGCTCAATTCCGACGGGCTGCTCTCCGCCCACCCCGATCAGAGCCAGGTACTGAACACCTTCTGCGGGGTTCCCTCAGAGGATGACGCCGATGCAATGGCTTATTACAATAGTCTGCCGGATTCTCTGAAGCGGGTTTTCCTATCCATGACCCAGGGAAAAAGCGGCAGCGCCATCGTATCCCAAAACGGTGAATCCTCTCTGTACGCCTACTGCCCGTTGGGAATCCACAATATGTCCATCTGTGTGGTTTCCCCGCTGAATGAGGCCTTTCACCTGGTATACGGCTTAAGCCGTATGCTGCTGCTATGTCTGGCTTTGTTGTGTCTGACAGGCATCCTGGGCACCTTTTCCCTCTCCGTCAGAGTGTCCGCCTTGATTCAATGGATCGTAGAGCAGACCGCCATTTTGGCCAGAGGTGATACCGCCATTCAGGATAAAAAGCTGCCCTATGGAAAAACCCGGGAAATCCACTCCCTGAAATCCGCCGTCTTTTCCCTTTCCCACAGTCTGCAGGCGATCCTTTCCGATCTGGAGGCTCATTCCGGAAGGCTGAAAAATACCGTGTCCGACGTATCCTTGCAGGTAGGGGCGGCAGATTCCGGCATAGACAATATTTCCGCATATATCAATCAGTTTGCCGCAGGAATTGGAGAAGTCACGGAGTCCACCAAACTGCTTTTGGAAAATTCCTCCAAAAATCTGGAATTTGTGTCAGCCATCACCGCCTATGCTGAGGATGGCCGGGATTATACTGCTGATATGATGACGAAAGCGGAAGAATTTGAAAAAAATGCCACAGGCGGCAGAGCCTCGGCACTGGAGATGCTGACCCAGATGCGCCAGAATCTGCTTTCCTCCATAGAGGAGAGCAGCAAGGTCTCCATGATCGATGAGCTTACAAAGGAGATTCTGGAGATTTCAGAGCAGACAAATATGCTGTCTCTAAACGCCTCCATAGAAGCCGTCCGGGCCGGCAGTGCGGGAAAGGGCTTTGGAGTGGTAGCCTCACAAATCCGCTCTCTGGCCGAAAACTGCAGGATCACCGCCAGCAGAATCCAGACCATAGGCCGCACCGTAAACCATGCCGTGGTCAGCCTTTCTGACGATGCACAGGAGCTCCTTTGCTACATCGACAGCCGTGTGCTTAAGGATTATGAGACTTTTTTCAATGTAGCCAGACATTATCATACTGACGCCTCCAAGATTGCCGAGATGATGGCCCGCTTTTCCCAGCATGCCGGTGAGCTTCGCGCCTCTTTTGCCCAAATGGACAGCAGTATTTCCGGCATTTCCTCCACGATGAGTGAAAACCGTCAGGGGATCGGAGAAATTGCTGGACTGGCAAATGATTTAAACGGCGCGCTGCACAGCATTCACAGAGAAATGGATTCCTGCAGCCATGTGTCCCGCAGGATGAGCGAAAGCGTCTCCCGCTTTCATATCCAGGCCTCTTAAACCAGCATTCCCGCCAAAATCACGCTGGCTATGGTTCCCGCAAGGGTGGCCAGCAAAGCCCCGGTCAGGGTGTACCTGGTTTTGGATACCTTAGCCGCCAGAAAATAAACGCTCATGGTATAAAAAACCGTCTCCGTACAGCTCATCAGAATAGAAGTCACCATACCCACATAGGAATCGGGGCCCTCATTTTTAAAAATATCCAGTACCAGTCCCGTTGCCGCAGAGGAGGAAAAAAGCTTTACTGCCAGAAGGGGAATCATCTGGGAGGGAATTTTGGCCACATCTGTGACAGGCGAAAGCACCCTTCCCAGCATATCAAAAAATCCAGAGGAGCGCAGCACCCCCACCGCCACCATAAGTCCGATCAGAGTGGGCATGATCTCCACCACTGTTTTCAGGCCCTCCGCCGCTCCCTTCAAAAAGGTCTCATAAACCTTAACTCCCGACACCGTTCCATAACCCACTACAAAAAAGATCACCATGGGTATCATAATGTCGGACATATGTATGATAATCTCCATATGCCCCCCTATCTGTCCTTTGCCTTACAGTACAAAACGGCTATGAAGGTGCTAAGCAGTGTGGCTAAAATTGCGGGAGCGATAATAACTGCGGGATTTGCGCTTCCGTATTGGCTGCGGTAAGCAATCATATTCACCGGAATCAGCTGCAGGGAAGAAATATTGAGAATCAGAAAGGTGCACATTTCATTGCTGGCTGCCCTCTCTTTCGCTGCTTTTTCCAGATAAGTAGGATTGCCTCTTTCCTCCTCCAGCTTTGCCAGCGCCACCATGGCCTTCAAGCCCGCCGGGGTGCAGGCCCATCCCAGGCCCAGCACGTTTGCAATAATATTCGTAGCTATGTATTCTCTCGCTATATGATTCTTTGGAATTTTGGGAAACATAAAATTTAAGAAAGGGCCGATACCTCTGGTCAATTTTTCGATGATTCCTGCCTTTTTTGCAATTTCCATCAGTCCCATCCACAGCCCCACCACGCCGGCCATGGTAATGCACAGGGAGATGGCCTCTCCGGCGCTGTCTAAGGCAGCGTTGGTCACCTGACTCATCTGACCGGTGCAGGCGGCATAGATTACTCCCAGAAGTATCATGAAAGCCCAAATATAATTCAACATAGAAGCGCACGCTCCGCTACCGCATCTTACTGTCAATATATGCGGCTGTTTCGGCGCAAAGAACCTTTTACCACTCCAAAAGAACGCTGCCCCAGGACAAACCTCCTCCGAAGCCTGACAATACGATTTTATCTCCTCTTTTCAGCATACCCTTTTGATTCATCTCATCCAGAAGAATGGGCACGCTTGCTGCGGAAATATTTCCGCAGTGATCAAGGCTTATGGGGAATTTCTCCTCTGAGACCCCCAGCCTTTTGGCAACAGACTGCAGGATACGGATATTGGCCTGATGCAGCACAAACCAGGAAATGTCGCCGGCATCCATTCCAGACTGCGCAAGCACACTTTGGATGGATTTGGGCACTCTGCCCACCGCAAACTTGTACACCTCCTGCCCGTCCATATGCACAAATTCAGGCTCTGTGGGATGAGAGACCAAAGGGTTGTTATTGGGTCTTCCCTTACAGGACAATACATGCCCCTTTGCGCCGTCACAGCCCATATCAAAGGAAAGGACGCCCCGCTCATCCCTCTTTAAAACCGCGGCTCCCGCTCCGTCGCCAAAAAGCACGCAGGTGCTTCTGTCACTCCAATCCATAATCTTCGACAGAGTTTCTGCGCCCAGAATCAAAGCATTTTGATAAATACCCGCCTGTAAATACGCATGGGCTATATGCAGGGCAAACAGAAAGCCGGAGCAGGCCGCGTTTACATCAAAGGCCACTGCCCTTTTCGCCCCGATTTTGGCCTGCACCTCACAAGCCGTGGAGGGAGTCACATAATCCCCTGTGAGAGTTCCCACAATGATGAGCTCGATTTCCTCTCCGGACATGCCTGCATCCTCTAACGCCCTCAGGGCCGCCTCACAGCACATGAAGGACGTAGTTTCCTCCTTTGCCAGACGACGTTCCCTGATGCCCGTGCGTGTACGGATCCATTCATCCGAAGTATCCATTATTTTTGCCAAGTCGTCATTGGTCACTACTGTTTGGGGCAGACAGCTCCCGGTTCCCATGATTCTGGTTGTCATATTTTTTTCCTCTTCCATTGAAACTCTCTCATTGAAATTCTTTCATTGAAATTCTTTCATGATATCACTCACATGCTCCAGTTTATCTGCCCTGTAAGCATTGCTCCCGCAAAAGATCAGAGCGTGCTCCATATCTCCCTTCGCCGCATTCACAAGGGCCTCCGTAATACAGTAGGGAGTGGACGCAGGATCACAGGTGCTTACGCAGAGATGGCATTTTCCATGGGGAATGGGACCCTGGCCGGAACGCCGGACAAAGGCGTTTTCAATGGCCCTGCCCGGCATCCCCACCGGGCTTTTCACCAGCACGATATCCTCCCTGCGGGCATGGATATAGGCCTCCTTGTATTCCATGGGCGCGTCACACTCATAAGTAGTGACAAAACGGGTGGCCATCTGGATGCCGTCCGCTCCCAGATCAAAGGCCCTTTGGGCGTCCTGTCTGGTATAAATGCCTCCGGCCACAACAACGGGGATATCCTTCCCTTTTTCTCTCCCGCAGTTTTTTACATGCTCTACAATATCCCTGATTTCTCTGTCATAGTCCATCTGGTCAGGGTTTTGAAGCTCCTCATAGGAAAATCCAAGATGTCCTCCCGCCTCGGGGCCTTCGATCACCACAAGGTCCGGCAGTCTTTCATGCTTTTTTTGCCAATAGCGCAGAATCACCTGGGCAGACTTAAGGCTTGACACAATCGGCGCTATCTTTGTGCGGCTTCCCGAAACCAGCCTGGGAAGATTCATGGGAAGTCCCGCTCCTGAGATAATCAAATCCACCCCCGCCTCCACTGCGGCTTTCACATAATCCTCATACCTTCTGGTGGCCGTCATGATATTCACACCGATAATGCCTCCGGCCGCAAGCTTTCTGGCCTTTTGTATTTCTGTTTTGATCACTCTTAAGTTGGTGCCGATAGGGTCTTGGTCAAAGGAGGCCTCCCGGAAGCCGATCTGTGCCGTGGAAATGATTCCCACGCCGCCCTGGGCTGCAACGGCCCCCGCCAGCCCCGACAGACTGATCCCCACTCCCATTCCTCCCTGGATCACAGGAATCCGGGCAGTCAGCTCTCCTATTTTTAAGGGCGGGAAGCTCCTTATGGAGCTCACGGCTTTTCTCCGCCCACGGCAAAGGTGAGCTGTGCCTCCACCACAAGGCGGTCCCCCACATAGGCCTTGGCCTCTCCGATACCGATGGGGCCCTTTACCTTAATGATTTCCGTTTCCAGCCGCAGCACGTCTCCGGGAACCACCTTCTGCCGGAATTTTGCAGAGTTTATGGCTGCAAAGTAGGCGGTTTTTCCCTGGAAATCAGACTGGCTTAAAATAGCCGCCGCTCCCACCTGAGCCAGGGCCTCCACAATCAGCACGCCGGGCATCACCGGTTCCTGGGGAAAATGTCCCGCAAAATAAGGCTCGTTGTAGGATACACATTTTGTGCCCACAGCCCTCTTTCCCGGCTCCAGCTCTTCAATGGTGTCGATCAAAAGAAATGGCTGTCTGTGAGGAATGATTTCCATGATTTCTTTGATATTCAGTACCGACATTTCTTTTCCTCTCTTACTCATATTTTTTAATGAGAATGCTGGCATTATGTCCGCCAAAGCCCAGGGAATTGGACAGGGCATACTTAAATTCTCCTGTTACAGCCTCCCTGCAGTAATCAAGGTCCAGCTCTTCGTCAGGAATCCGATAGCCCACCGTAGGATGCAGATATCCTTCCTCAAGCTCCTTCACGCAGGTGATAAATTCCACAGCTCCCGCCGCACCCAGAAGATGTCCCACCATGGATTTCGTGGAGTTTATTTTTATCCTTTTTGCATGCTCCCCAAAGCACAGCTTAATGGCTCTGGTTTCAAACAGATCGTTGTGGTGGGTGCTGGTGCCGTGGGCGTTGATATAGGTAATTTCTTCCTTTGCAATGCCGGCGTCCGCCACCGCGTATTCCATGGCCTTGGCTGCGCCCTCGCCATCCTCAGCCGGAGAGGTGATATGATAAGCGTCGCTGGTGCTGCCGTATCCCACAACCTCTCCGTAGATTTTTGCCCCCCGGCTTAAGGCATGCTCCAGCTCCTCTAAAATCACGATGCCTGCGCCCTCGCCCATAATAAAGCCGCTTCTTTCCTTGTCAAAGGGAATGGAGCATCTTTCCGGGTCCTCGCTGGCAGAAAGAGCCGTCAAAGCGCTGAAGCCCGCAATGCCAATGGGCGTGATGCTGCTCTCGGTTCCCCCCGCCGCCATAACCTCGGCCTCCCCGTATTGGATGGAACGAAAGGCCTCGCCTATAGAATGGGTGCCTGTGGCACAGGCTGTCACCACATTGATGCTCTTGCCCTTTAGTCCGAATTGAATGGACACATTTCCTGCCGCCATGTTGGATATCATCAAAGGAACCATAAGGGGATTTACCCTGGAAGGCCCCTTCTCCAAAAGCTTTGTATGCTCCCGCTCCATGGCCTGCAAGGAACCAATGCCGGAACCCACCGAAACGCCCACGCGGAAGGGGTCCTCCTTCTCCAGATCAAGTCCCGCATCCGCAAGCGCTTCCCCGGCAGCCGCTACCGCGTACTGGCAGAAAAGCTCCATGCGCCTTGCGGCCTTAGCATCCATATACTTTTTTGCATCGAAATCCTTCACCTCTGCCGCCAGATGGCATTTATAGCCTTGGGCGTCAAATTTTATGATAGGGCCAAAACCAATTCTTCCCTCCCGGATTCCCTTCCAAAATGCTTCCACGCCAATGCCGATGGGCGTGACGGCTCCCAGTCCGGTAATCACTACTCTTCTGCTCATTTTTCCCTCATTTCTGCGCTTTTCAGCCGCATTTCTTCACTGTTTTCCCTTTTTCCAGGGCTGTGTCACATATACATTCCGCCGTCCACAGAAAGCACCTGGCCGGTGATATAGGATGCCTTGTCGCTGGCCAGAAAGGCTACCGCCTCCGCCACATCCTTCGGCGTACCCACACGTTTCTGGGGTATCTGGGCCAGCACTGCCTCCTTTGCGCTCTCAGGCATGGCCTGGGTCATATCGGTGTCAATGTATCCGGGTGCCACAGCGTTTACCGTAACTCCTCTTGCCGCAAGCTCTCTTGCAATACTTTTTGTCAGTCCGATCACTCCCGCCTTGCTGGCCGAATAATTTGCCTGTCCCGCATTTCCCAGCAGTCCGCTGACAGAGGCAAGATTGATGATCCGTCCGCCCCTTTGCTTCAAAAAGGCCCGGTACATGTGCTTTATAGTAAAGAAGGTTCCCTTCAGGTTCGTATCCATTACCGCGTCAAAATCCGCCTCGCTGATTTTCACTGCCAGATTGTCCCTGGTAATCCCGGCATTATTTACCAAGATATCAATACGCCCGTATTTCTCCAGCGCGTTTCGTATCATTTCCCCACAGGCCTCATAGTCCGCCACAGAGCATTGCACCGCCTCCGCAGTGCCTCCGGCTTCCGTGATTTCCTTCACCACCTGATCTGCCTTCTCTTTTGAACCGTTGTAATTTACAATGACCGCTGCGCCGTAGCCTGCAAGGGTCAGGGCAATTTCCCGACCGATGCCCCGGCCTGCGCCTGTCACCAGCGCTACCTTTCCTCTCAGCATGGCAATTTCTCCAAATCCTCAATTTTTTCTATAGAAAACACCCTTACATCTCTATTGATCTTGCGTAGAAAGCCCGACAGCGTTTTCCCCGGCCCGATTTCCACAAAGGTATCCGTTCCATCCGCAATCATGCGTTCCACGCACTGCTGCCATTTCACAGGAGAAGCCACCTGGCGCTTTAACAGATCCTTGATCTGCGTTTTATCTGCCACATAATCCGCCGTCACATTGGAAAGATAAGGAATCTCTATGTCCTGTACCTCAACTGTGGCCAGCTGCATTCCAAGCTTCTTTGCCGCTTCCCCAAGCATGGGAGAGTGAAAAGGGCCGCTGACCTTTAGGGGCACACAGCGTCTGGCTCCGGACTCCGTCATTTTTTGTGCGGCCTGGGAAACCGCTTCTTCCTCTCCGGTGATCACAATCTGTCCCGGACAGTTATAATTTGCCACCGACACCTGCCCCGGGGTCTCTTCACAAATACGCTCGATTGTTTCCGCATCCAGTCCCAGCACCGCAGTCATGGCGCCGCCCGAAGGCACGGCCTCCTGCATAAAGATGCCCCTCTTTCGCACAATCTGAAAAATATCTTCCAGGGCCATAGCCCTGCTTACCGCCAAAGCGCCGTATTCTCCAAGGCTTAAGCCCGCTGTCACATCCGGGGTAAGGCCTCTTTCCTCCACTGCCTTCCACATGGCAATCTCAGCCGTGAGCATGGCAATCTGTGTATATTCCGTAATATCCAGCCTGTCGTTTTCTGTAAAGCAAAGCTGCGCCACATCCAGTCCGCCCGCCTCTGACGCCATTTCAAACACCTGTCTGCAGACCGGAAAGGCCTCATAAAAATCCTTTGCCATTCCTGTGTACTGTGCTCCCTGTCCCGGGAAAATAAAAGCTGTCTTACTCATTTTTACCCTCATTTCTCTACGCCCAGCAGCCTGCTGCCGTCCGTCATGATTTCCTGGATAATCTCCTCACAGGTCTGCTCCTTATGTATGAGACCGGCGATCTGTCCGGCCATCACAGTGCCGCCTGTTACATCCCCCTCCATAACCGCCTTTCTGAGAGACCCCAGGGTAAGCTGCTCCAGCTCCTCCAGTCCGGCTCCTTCCTTTTCCAGACGCACATATTCTCTTGTCATCTGATTGCGGATGCAGCGGATGGGGTGCCCGTGTGACATCCCTGTCACTTCCGAATCGATATCCTTCGCCCGGATAATACGCTCCTTATACTTCTCATGGGTGATAGCTTCCTTCGCCACGCAGAAACGGGTGCCCATCTGCACTCCCTCTGCTCCCAGCATAAAGGCTGCCGCAAAGCCTCTCCCGTCACCGATGCCCCCTGCTGCAATTACAGGAATAGACACTGCATCCACTACCTGAGGCACCAGCGTCATAGTGGTGGCAGAGCCGATATGGCCGCCGGACTCCATGCCTTCCGCCACCACAGCATCCGCCCCCGCTCTCTCCATCAGCTTTGCCATGGCAACGCTGGCAACCACCGGAATTACCTTTACCCCAGCTTCCTTCCAAAGAGGCATAAACTGCGCCGGGTTTCCCGCGCCGGTGGTCACTGCCTTTACGCCTTCCTCCACAACGATCTGCGCCACCTGGGCAGCGTTAGGATTCATCAGCATTACGTTTACGCCAAAAGGCTTATCCGTCAGCTTTCTGGTTTCTCTGATCTGCTCTTTTACTACCTCCGGGGGTGCGCTGGCAGCTCCGATAATCCCAAAGCCTCCGGCGTTGGACACCGCCGCAGCCAGATGGCATTCCGCCACCCAGGCCATACCGCCCTGAAGAATAGGGTATTTGATTCCAAGTAATTCGGTGATACGTGTTTTCACAATCTGCCTCCTGCTCTCAACATCCGCCTGCGCGGTTCTTACTTCTGCATCCGCCCTGACGGACGCTTTACTCCACACCCTTACTCTTCATATATTCCATAAGATCGCCCACTGTGGATATTTTTTCCAGATCCTCAGAGGGAATCTCAATGCCGTACTCCTCTTCAAAGGCCATAACAAGCTCAAACAGATCCAAGGAATCCGCATTCAGATCCTCCTTAAAGGAAGAGCTCTCCGTAATCTCTACGCCTTCCAGATTTAACTGCTCTGTAATAATCTCTTTTACTCTTTCAAACATGTTTATTCTCCTTTATTCTATGTTTCAAATTATTTGATATTCAAAGTATATGAGGTGAAAAAGAATTTGTCAAGAAGAATCTGTCAGAAAAACAGCACCAGCGGCATGATCCAAAGGGGACCTATGCCGCCGGCACATCTTCTAATACCCGTTTACAATTTCCTGAAGGGCTTTTGCCTGCTCTTCAATGAGCTTGCTGGTCCGGGAGTTTTCCCCTGCAATGGAGGAGTTTTCCTGTACCACGCCCGCAATCTGCCCAAGGCCCTGGTTCACCTGCTCTATGGTGCCGGCCTGGGTTGACATTTTCTCATTGATACTGTTAATGTTTTCCCTTACCTGATTCATCAGATTTACAATTTCCTGCAGGGTTCTGTCCGTTTCTTCCGTAATTTCATTGCCGTTTTCCACCGCCTGAAGAGTCGTTTCAATCAGCTGTCTGGTATCCTTGGCAGCTTCTGAGCTCTGGGCCGCCAGCTTTCCGATCTGATCGGCCACAACGGCAAAGCCCCGGCCCGCTTCTCCGGCCCTGGCCGCCTCAATGGAAGCGTTTAACGCAAGGAGGTTTGTCTGCTCCGCAATCTCTTCAATGGTGGATATAATGCGGTTTACTTCCTGTGAGGTCTCATTGATTTTCTCCATGGCTTCAATGAGTTTTTCCATCTGCCTGCTGCCCGCCTGCAGATCATTGTCCGCCTGTATGGTCTGCTCCGTCGTCTTGTCCAGACTTTCCGCATTCAGCTTGGTGTGGTCTGCAATCTCCCCAATGGTAGCCGCCAGCTCCTGGATGGCGGCAGTCTGCTCATTTGCACCGTCCGACAGCTTATAAGCTCTTTCCGAGGAATCCGCAGCATATTCCACAAGCCTGCTGCAGGCCTCCTCCGCATGGGAAATCAGCTCCTGCTGCATATGTATGGCGCTCTGCAGGGTGGTAATGTCCTGCACCACCTCAATATGCCCGCAAAGCTCTCCGTTTTTATCGTACAGCTTATTCACATCCACCATGTAGTCCGACCCGTTCTGGTCGAAATAGGTTTCCGTGATTCCTCTGTTTAAGCATGTGATTCCGCAGTCCTGGGTGTTACAGATTTTTGCCCCCCAGCTGCTGCAATGCTTTCCTATGCTGTCCGCTCTGGTGATATGCAGCATTTCCTCCACCGGCTTATTGATAAAGGTCCATTTCATGTCCTTATCTGTCACCGAGATGGGAAAAGGAATGGCATCCAATATACTTTCATACCAGAATTTCTTTTCTTCAAATTCCCTTTCCATTCTCCTGCAGCGCACAAGCATCACCGCCGCAGAGCACAAGCACACTGCAGACACAATGAACAGAAAAATTAAAAGCCCCAACATAATTTCCTTCTCCTTTCGTTAATATTTTCATTTTATTCCCTTTTTTCCATTCTTTCAACTATTTTTCGCCGCAAAAAAACGCCTTCGGCATTTCCTCCGAAAGCGTTTCTTCCGCTGCAGCCCAATCCTCCAAAAGGAGCTTAAAGCGTTCCCTGAGTAAAGAGGCTTCTCACGTGATCTACCTCTTCCTGCGTCGCCTTGCCTGCAGGCACATAATAAGATTTTTCTCTTGCAATCTGATAGAGTTCCTCCTGTGACTGCTCACAGGCATTGCGCATCTGCTTTAACGTCTGTTTCAATTCTTTATTTTCCGACTGGGCAATCATCCCCGCATAGCGGACAAGCTCCCCATTGATACCCGCCAGGGTATCTGCTACCATTGTTTTTTCCTGCATCTGCATTGTTTCCCTCATTTCTGCCCGTCCTGGGCGCAAACCTTTTACTGCAAAAATTTCATAAGCTGCTGTTTGTTGTCCATGGCCGATCTGGCGCCCTTTTCAAAAAACTGTTTGATCTGGGTATCAGTGGCCTCTTTGGCATATTCCTGCATTTTACAGTGGGTAGTGTCAAATCCGCCGATCAGATGGCGCAGATTCTGCAGATCCAATTCTGAAATATTACTCATATCCATAACCTCCTGATTTTTTTTACGAGGTTATTGTTCACAAATCCTCCGGAAAGTATGCAGTATTTTCTTAAATAAAATTGGCAAACAAAGAGACGCCCGCTACAGTCATAATACCCGCCGCCACAATGGACAGACTGCTCATGGCGCCCTGAATTTCTCCCAGCTCCATCGCCTTTGTGGTTCCCATGGCGTGGGCTGAGGTTCCGATGGCCAGTCCCACGGCCACAGGCTCCTCAATTTTGAAAAGCCGGCACACCCCGTCGGCAATCATGCTCCCAAAAATTCCGGTGATGCAGATGGCCACCACCGTGATGGTCACAATCCCGTCCATTTTTTCGGAAATTCCCATTCCAATGGCCGTTGTGATGGATTTGGGCAGAAGGGTCACATACTGCTCATGATTCAGACCAAAGAAAAGGCTCAAAACAAAAATGCTCACCATGGCCGCAAGCACCCCTGAAGCAATTCCCCCGATAATGGCCCTGGGATATTTTTTCAAAAGCCCGAGCTGCCTGTAAAGGGGCACCGCCAGACTGACCGTAGCAGGCGTCAAAAGAAAGCTGATGTGGGAAGCCCCCTGGGCATAAATCTCAAAATCAATGGAAAAAACAAGCAAAACTGCGATTACCAAAAGGACCGCCACAAGCAGCGGATTTGCCAGAGCGCTTTTCGTCTTTTTCCTTACAAAAAGTCCGATTTCATAGCAGACCAGACTAAGGGCTGCCCCAAAGAAAGCTGACTGGGTTAATATTTCCTTCACTCTGCCTCCTCCTCTCCTACTGTTTTGTTCAGATTTTCCCTGGCCCTTTGGCTTCGAATCAGTCCCTGGGACACTCTTCCCGTGACCACCATAATCAATATAGTGGTCACTACGATAATCACAGTCAAGGGAAGCAGCAGCTCTCTCATGGCCTCCCAGCTTGTCATTATGCCCGCCATGGCCGGAATGAATAAAACAGGCATAATTTCCACCAGAAAATCCGCAGCCCCCTCCACTGCCTTTAAGGGAATGATTTTCGTAACCAGTCCCGCTAACAGCAGCACCAGTCCGTAAATACCGGCAGACACCGGGAGGGGAATCAGATATTCCAAAAGCTCTCCCAGAAAAGAGATGCTCAAAATTACGGAAAATTGTCTTAAGTATTTCATGGCCTTTCTCCTTACATCTGGTGCCTGACTACGCCGTACTCATCGTCCATGCGAAAATAAGGACATTCTCTCTGGTTTCCCGATAAGAAACGGTACATTTCATCCTCATCCAGATTCACCAGACAGGTGAAGCATTCATAATCCTCGTCATAAATGTAATTTACACACATATCACAGCTGGTTTTCGCCATTTTTTCCACACTCCAGATATTGATAAATCTCCCTTTTTCCCACACCTCTGTCCTTTGCCACCTGCTTCATAGCCTCTTTGCGTTCCATCCCCTTTGTCAGATAAAAGCTCATATGCTCCTCTATGCTCATGCTCTGCCACTGGGCAATCTCTTCCTCCCGTTTGTGGGCAAGGCTTCGTCCCTCAAGCACCAGCACATATTCCCCCCGGGGCGCATTTTCCCTGTAATGGGCCAAAGCGCCCGAAAGCGTGGTGGAAACCACTGTCTCGTACCGCTTGGTAAGCTCCCGGCACACCGCAAGCTTTCTGTCTCCCAGCACTTCAAAAAGCTCCTCCAGGGTGTGCACAAGGTGATGGGGCGCTTCATAGAGAATCATGGTGCGGCTTTCCTCCTTAAGCTCCTCCAAAACCGCCCTTCTCTCCTTTTTGTCTGCGGGAAGAAATCCCTCAAAGCAAAACCTTCTTGTGCTCAGTCCCGACAAGGTAAGCGCTGTAATGCAGGCAGCGGGCCCCGGAAGAGACGTCACCGTAATTTCCCTTTCCCGGCACATTCTAACCAGTACTTCTCCCGGGTCCGAGATGGCCGGGGTGCCTGCATCCGTGATCAGCGCAATATTTTTCCCCTCCAAAAGCAGCGCTGTCAGCTGCTTTGCCTTCTCCACCTTGTTGTATTCATGATAACTGGTCATAGGGGTATGAATGTTAAAATGATTCAACAGCTTGATGCTGTTGCGTGTATCCTCCGCGGCGATCAGGTCCACCGCCTTTAACGTCTCCACCACACGGGGCGTCATGTCTCCCAGATTCCCTATGGGAGTTGCACATAAAAACAACGTTCCTGTCATAAATCTCACCTCTATGCGCCTTATCCCCGGAAGCAGACGGCGCTTCAATATCCATACACATCATAAATCTCCGGTGTGTAAACCCCAGGCTTTTCATATACAATCAGAGGTTTTTCCACCGCCAGCCTGGGCCGCCCGCCCCTTACGGCCTCCAAAAGAACCATGTTGGGCTCCTTGTCCACATAAGGATACACCAGCCGCATGCGTTTGGGCTCCAGCTTATATTGTGACAATATCGTCATAATTTCTGCCAGCCGGAAGGGTCTGTGTACCATGAAAAAATGTCCTCCCGGCTTTAACAGCTTTCCCGCCTGTCTGACCACATCCTCCAAGGTACACAAAATCTCATGACGGGCAATGGCCTTGGGCTCCTCGGGATTGGCAAGACCATGACTGCCTATCATATAGGGCGGATTGCAGGTAATACAGTCAAAAGAAGCAGACGGGAATATTCGGTCTGCTTCTTTGATATCTCCTGTTATAATGTCTATCTTATGTGACAAACCGTTCAGGGCAACGCTTCTTCTGGCCATATCGGCGCTCTCTTCCTGTATCTCCAGCCCCGTCAAATGGGCACATTGGGTTTTGGCCTCCAGAAGAATGGGGATGATTCCTGTTCCCGTCCCCAAATCCAGCAGAATGTCTCCCTTTCCTGCGCGTACAAAGCCTGACAGCAAAACAGCGTCCATGCCGAAACAGAATTTTTCAGGATTCTGGATAATACGGTAGCCGTTCCTCTGCAATTCATCCAATCGTTCCTTATCTTTCAGCTCCACTGTCATTGCGTTTTGTTTTTCCTTCCTGCCTTGCCCTTCCTTCCTGTCTGGGTCTTCTCTCCTGTCTTGCCCGTCCTTCCTGTCTGGGCCTTCCCTCTTGCCTTGTTCTGCCTTCCGGCTTCCCCTTTTCCTCCGGTCTGGACTTTCCTTCCTGCTTTCCCTTCTCTTCCGGTCTCTCCTCCTGGTTTTCCTGCTGCTCTTCCTTTTCCAGGCGCTCCAGCTCCTTCATTTCCTCTTTTGAAAGCTCTAATTTTTCCTTCTTTCCATGCCTTCTCTTGAAGCGCAGCCTGTCCACCTCATATTCCCGTATTTCTTTTTCGTCGCCGATATCCACGACCACTTTTACCAGCTGACGCAGCACATTCACACTCTGCACCTCGCCTTTAAGGCCATCGTCCGTGGTTACATAATCTCCCAGATTTGGCAGTCTTCGGTTCAGCTCCTCGTAGGTCTCCTGTTCATTCTTCAGGCAGCACATCAATCTTCCGCAGACACCTGAGATTTTCGAGGGATTTAAAGACAGATTCTGCTCCTTTGCCATTTTGATGGACACAGGAACAAAGTCAGACAAATAGCTGTGACAGCAAAGGGCCCGTCCGCAGATGCCGATGCCCCCCACAATTTTCGTCTCGTCCCTGACTCCGATCTGGCGCAGCTCTATCCTTGTCTTAAATACGGAGGCCAGGTCCTTTACCAGCTCTCTAAAGTCGATTCTTCCGTCCGCAGTAAAATAAAAAAGCACCTTGTTATTGTCAAAGGTATACTCTGCGTCGATCAGCTTCATCTCCAGACCATGCTTCCGGATTTTCTCCTGGCAGATTTTAAACGCCTCTTTTTCCTTTACCTTATTGGCCGCCTCCTGCTCCATATCCCGCTTGTTTGCAATCCGCAGCACCGGCTTTAAGGGCTGTACCACCTTATCGCTTTCCACCATTCCCGGCTCCGAAACCACCGTTCCAAATTCTATTCCTCTGGCAGTTTCCACGATCACATGGTCCCCGCGCTTTACCTGAAATTTTACAGGATCAAAAAAATATATTTTTCCCGCCGTGCGGAATCTTACTCCTATTACCTTTATCATATATATGCTCCCATCTGCGCGGCTTGCGCGCCAAAACCAGGGTGTACTTCTCCATCGAGTGCTATTTTAACATACTTTTCAGCAAATGACCACTGTTTTATACGGTTTGCATTTTGCAGGCCATAAAAAGGGGGTTGCTTGTGACGCTGCGTAATATATTATAATGCAAAAAAGGAGGCAAAACCTATGGCAAAATATACAGCAATCCCCCAAGGCTATATGACCGTTGGCGAAGCAGCTAAAAAAATGGGCGTTACCGTCCGCACCCTGCAGTATTACGATAAAGAAGGGCTTCTTTCCCCCTCTGCGGAAAGCTCCGGCGGACGCAGGCTCTATACGGATAAGGATTTTGTCAAGCTGCACCAGATCTTATCCTTAAAATCTCTGGGCTTTTCTCTGGAGGATATCAAAAAGCGGCTGATCTCCCTGGACACCCCGGCGGATGTAGCCGAAGCCCTTACAAAGCAGGCTGATGAAATACGGTGCAAAATAGAGCAGCTTTCGGAAACCTTAACGGCCATTGAACAGCTGAAGGCAGAGGTTTTACAGATGCAGTCTGTAGATTTCAAAAAATACGCGGATATTATCGTAAATCTGCAGATGAAAAATGAATTTTACTATCTCTTAAAATGGTTTGACACAGAAACCCTGGATTATATCCGCAGCCGTTTTGATAAGGAGAGCGGGCTGGACTTTTTGGAGCGGTTCCAGCGTTTAAGCAATGGCCTTCTGCAGCTTGAAAAGGACGGGATACCTCCCGAAAGTGAAGAATGCCAGCAGCTTACCGGCACCTACTGGAGCCTGATTCTGGAATTTACCGGCGGGGATATGAGTCTTTTGCCCAAGCTGATGGAAATTGGCAGCTCCATAAAAAACGAGCCAGGCGGTCAGTCCCAGATTACAGGGGCTTATCTGGAATCGGCCTTGCATATCTACTTTTCGAAGCTTGGCGTAAATCCTTTTGATGGAGTGTCACAAAATGAAGATTGAAATGAAAAGCGCAGTGGAAGTAAGGGGACTGCAAAAAAGCTATGGCAGTCATGTGGTGCTGAAGGGGCTTCATTTCCATATTCGGACAGGAGAAATCTTTGCCCTTCTGGGCGTCAACGGCGCAGGCAAAACCACTACGCTGGAGTGTATTGAGGGGCTTCGGGAATATGATGAGGGCACCATCACCGTAAACGGAACCATGGGAATTCAGCTGCAGTCCTCCTCCCTTCCTGCCCATATAAAACCGATGGAGGCTGTGAGGCTGTTTGCAGCGTGGAACCGGGTAACGCCTGACCGGTCCATGCTGAATGCCCTTGGCATAAAAGAAATAGAAAAGAAGCAGTACTTACAACTGTCCACAGGGCAGAAAAGACGGCTCCATCTGGCTCTGGCACTTATTTCCTCGCCTGATATTCTGTTTCTGGATGAACCCACAGCCGGACTTGACGTGGAAGGACGGCGGTCTCTTCACAGCCAGATTCGTGCTTTAAAGGCCCAGGGGAAAACCATCGTACTGGCAAGCCACGATATGGCAGAAGTGGAAACTCTTTGCGACAGAATTGCTATTTTAAAGGAAGGGGAACTTGCATTTTGCGGCACCCCCTCCCAGCTCACCGATCTGGTGGGCAGACAGTTTACCATACAGCTGAAAACAAGGCAAGGCACAAAAATCCATAAAACCAGAGATGTAGCAGACACGCTGTTATCCTTGCTTGCCCAGGAAAAGAAAAAAGGCATCGAGGTACTGGACATCAAAGTAGACAGAGGCACACTGGAAGAACATTTTATGGAATTGACAGGAGGAGTGAAATCATGAGAGCTTTTCTTTATGGCGCAGTTTTACAGTGGAAATTGGATATCAGAAGCAAGTCCCTGCTGGTCACCTGCTATCTCGTTCCCCTGATATTTTTTGCGCTGATGGGAGGAATCTTTACTTCGATAATGCCGGATATGAAGGACACCTTGATTCCCGCCATGATTGTGATGGGAGTTTCCATGGGCGCATTTATCGGGCTGCCGCCCTCTTTGGCTGAAACCTATGGAAGTGATATAAAGAAAATATACGCGGCAAACGGAGTGCCCCTCTGCTTTGGATGGGCCGCCATGTATCTTTCCGCATTCATCCATCTTTTTCTGATGTGCCTCATTATACTTCTGACTGCGCCAATGGCTTTTGACGCAGCGCTGCCTTCAGACCTTCCCTTGTTTTTTGCCGCCCTTTCCATTTACATTGCCGTATCCCTAAGCGTTGGCAGCGTTCTGGGCCTGACGATAAAAAATCAGTCCAAGCTGACCATGGCTGCACAGCTTTTATTCCTTCCATCCATTATGCTGTCCGGAATTATGTTCCCCATTGGACTCCTGCCAGGGCCCCTTATAACAGCAGGAAAAATTTTCCCCGCCTTTTGGGGATACAGACTGATGCTGGACAATGGATTTCTGCCACAGAATTTATGGTACTTATCCTTTGTGTTTTTGATTACTGTTTCTTTTTGTGTCATATTACTAAAGGGTCTTCGGAGACCACCCCAAAGACCCTTCTGACTTTATAGGAACCTTTTACACTGTCCAAAAAAACTCTATTTTTCCTTCTTTTTCGGCCTTTTGGGCTGGTACAAAATGTTGGAGCAGTCCGGCGGCCAGCCCGTGTTTTTCATATCTGCCTGAAATTCCGCAGCCTTTTTCACTGCTTTCCAAATACTCTTCTTTCCGTTATTCATTCTCTTCCCTCCCTTCTGTCCTCAGACCATTTTCAGTCTTTATCTCCTGTTTTGCTGCCTTTGCCAGGCACAGCAAAAATCCACAGACCGTCATTCCCAATATGGCGCTGCAAATCCATTCCTGCGGCGCACCCACAAGCTGTAAAAAACCAACTGCAAGGATTTCTCCTGCCAGCACGAGACGTGAACGCCTTTTATACCATCTCATTTCCTCCGGATCAAAATTAAGATTGGGATGATTGACCGGCGCAAAAGCAAACACTGCTACAGCGGACAAAACCAGGCACAACACTCCTGCCTGCTGCCAGCGGACCAAAAGCGGCAGAAATCCCTTCATGACCGCCAGATAGACAACCATTGTCCCCAGAAAGCACCCTCTTTCCGTGGCTGCGTGATATCCGCCCGTTCTTCCCCGCAAGGTAAAGAAAAAGGCCAAAAACCACAGTCCCGGCACAAAAGTTCCTATAAGCAGAGACAGCCCAAGCAGCGCTGTGTAGCTCACTGTCTTTCCCACCAGCCTTCCCAGGCCATATTCGTAAATTTCCCTGTCCTGTTCCTCCAAAAGCCGGTTTCTGATCAAGCCGTCCGTCAGGTAGGTGACAACTCTTTCCACAGGAAGTCCCCCTTCCACATTGTTTTCCCAAGCCGGGTCTTTTTTTTACACTATCGCCCGCATTCCTCATAAAAAAAGAAAGCTCCAAGACATGGCGGCCAGAATCATCGTTTTTACTTCTATGGTGTTCCGGCAGAATTCCCCTTTTACCGCTTCTGCCATGTCTTGCACTTTCTTTATTTTATATAACATATTATTTCAAATTTGATAATAGCTTTTGCACAAAACGTCCATTTTCAGCGCAAAACGGACAAATTTCCACCTTCAGACATTTCAGGAGACATCGTGACATTCGCGCTGAGTATGATGGTGTAAGTAAACCAGCCGTCCTGATAACGGCATTCTCCTTCCCCATGGTATTTTGAAATGATTTCCTTTATATTGCTCATGCCGATGCCGTGGGCCAGCTTATCCTCCTTTGTAGTTTCAGCCACCTGATCCGTGACCTTGACTTTATCCTGCACTCTGTTGCTGACCACCAGCACAAAGCTTTCTCCCCGCCTTGCCATTTTCAGACGCAGTGTTCTCTCCTCTTCCTTCTGGATTTTTCTGCAGGCCTCCATGGCATTTTCCAGAAGATTCGACAGCAGTACAACCGTATCCGACTCCTGCAGCGGAAATTTTTCCATGTTTCCCAAGCTCATCACAAAGGTGATTTTCTCCCGCATGGCCTCCCGCAGCTTCTGGTTTACAATAATATCTATAATATCATTTCCCGTCCTTACCGAGTTGTCCTCCTCTATGTGCTTTTTCCATATCTGTTCCACATAGTGCAGGGCCTCCTGTGTCTTTCTTTCCTGCAAAAGCCCCTGAATGCAGCCTATATGGTTCTTAAATTCATGGGTGTTCCTGCGCTGGTCCCTGTACGCATTTTCCATGCTGTCATACAGCTTTAACTGCCCTCTGGCCTTTTCCTGCATCAGGCGGTATTTTTGATTTTCCTTCTCCTTCTGTATGATATCCCGCATACTGAAATAAAAGAACACATTCATCAGCATCAAGTCAAAGGAAACTACCAGCGCCGTGTTTTCCCGGCACTGCTCGTCCAGCAGAAGAAATACCAGGGCAACTACCGAAAACAGATTAAACGCCAGGAATCTCCACCATTCCTTTCTCCCCAGATCATAAAATATTTTATCACGGGAGAATATCCTCCTCAGCCACACAAACAAGAAAAACTCAAGCGTTTTTGCCAGGACTGTCACCACTGTAATATACGTGTCTGATGTATATATTACATGCCATCTATTTAAAATAAGACTTTCTATCAAGATGTAGAGAATAAAATCGCAAATGGTAAGCACCACCACAAATCCCACAATCACCAGACACATTTTCAGCAAGTGCGCCCGATAACGCAGCTGCATGAAAATCAGATATATAAGCATGGTGACCATAATTTTTAAGATAAGAAATTCTCGTAATCCCTTTGCATTGAGTGTGCACATACTGCACATCAAAAAGCCAAAAAACGCCGTCTGCCAAAAATTCCATCTTCCTCTTTTCTCAAAAAATATACTGATAAAAACATCACAGGAAATAATGTCCATCAGGCACAGCAGCATGGTCTGCATGATTCCACTCATCAAATCTCCTCCATGGCTTTCATATATTCCTCCCGCACCCACTGAAATTTATCCTTAGGGATGGGCAGGAATTGTCCGTTTGCCAGAGTGATCTGATACCGTTTCATGCTTTCCACAAACTGCATATTCACCAGATAGCTTTTATGTACTCTGCAAAAACCATACTCCCTCAGGCGTTTTTCCAGATCACTTAAGTTTCCGTACATTTCATGCTGCTTCTTTGCCTCACCTTGCATATGGAAATACAGTTTATGCCCAAAGCTTTCTACATAAAGAATATGCTTTACCCGTATATTTCTGGCTCCGTCTGAAAATTCCAGAAAAATACTTGCGTTTACCTTGTCTATTTTCTCCAGCAGGGCCCAAATGCACTCCCGCATCATGGCTTCCAAATCGTCCTTCAGCAGGAAACGAAACGCTTCAGCCTGATACCCAGCCAGCACATAATCCATGTATGCGGTCACAAAGATCAAAAGAATATCCGGGTTCTTCTGCTTGATCTGAAAGGCAATATCCAATCCGCTGCAGTCCTGCATATTAATGTCGAGAAACACAGCCTGACATTTCGCCAGCAGCTTCTCCTGCTCCAGCAGCTTTGTGCCGGAGGAGAAAGCATACAGCTCCACATCGGTTACTCCTGCCTTCTCAAGGTTCTCCTGGACAAGGGTCTTTACTTTTTCCAGATAAAAGGTTTCGTCATCACATATCACAAACTTCTTCATACGGCCTTATTCCTAAAACAGGTTTCTTTTGTTCAATTCCCCTAAAAACACACTCCTCCCCTTTATACTATGCTCTAATCGCATCGTTCCCCCTCATTGCCAAAGCATTCACAGAACCTTGCCGCAAAGGAAGGCGGCTCTCCCTTGGCGTACAGATGCGAAGTGTCCCCAAAGGACAACATTCGAAAGCTGGCAATCCCCTTCCTTCGTTCCTCAGTAGCCAGCGTGGTCACCGAGGAGGGCGCCGCACACAAGCCATGCCACAGCACCATGGGAGAAATATTCAGCAGGTGGCTGAGCAGTACACAGGCAACGCCAAAATGACAGAACAAAACAATGGTATCATTATTCGGCCTCTCTGCCCGGTAAAAGTGCCCTTCCCTATAATAGCCGTGGCGCTTAAGCAGCTCGTCCAGACACCCTGTCACCCACTTATATTCCTCCCCTACCTGGCTTTGTCTAAAAATTTCCGTATCCTGCCAGGTATCATATTTAAAATACGTTTCCTCCTGCATCCAATCCTGAGGCAGCCAGTCCCAGGCAATGGTTCTGTGAGACGTCACATCCGGCCTGCTGATATCCGGCTGAAATTCTCTGAGCCATTCACATTCCTCCGCCCTGGCATTTACTTTTTTCAAAGTGCAGGACGCCGTATCCTTAGCTCTGCCTAAGGGTGATACGTAAAAAGCCTTCACGGGAAGCCGTGAAAGCCTTTCAGAAAGATATTCCGCCTCTCTCCAGCCTTTTTCCGTCAATGAGTCAATCGAATAGTCCGGGTCTGCGTGTCTTACGATCAATATTTTCATTTAGCCGTTCTCCTTAATTTCCATCATCAGAAGCTCCATGGTCAATTCAAAATTTACATTGGCATTCAAACGGTTTTGGGCCTTTTCCAGGGCCTCCAAAACACTCTCGATTCCCTCATAGCTGCTTCTTCCCGCCGCCGTGCGCAGCGCCTGAATCTCCTCCTTAAACACCAGATGGTTCACATCGTTGGTGGCTTTAAACAACAGCACATCACGATACCACACTGCCATGATATCCAGATAATCATTGACCTCCATCTTATACTCTGTAATCTTTTTGATGGCCGCTATAATCTCCCATAGCTCCATATCCCTTGCGTATTTTAACAGCGAGACAGCCTCTGACTTTACCTTTTCAAAATCCTCGCTGGCTGCCAGGGCCTTTGCCTTTCCCATGTTTCCCCTGGCAAAAGCTGCGCACACCTCCGCTTTATAATCCGGCACCTTAAGCTGCTCCATCAAGTATTTCTTGATCAGCTCATCCGGAACCGGCTTCATAGTCAGCACCACACAGCGGCTTACAATAGTGGGTAAAAGCCCGTTCACATTGCCTGCAAGCAGAAGAATCACCGCATACTCCGGCGGCTCCTCCAGTGTTTTCAAAAGCGCATTCTGAGCCTGTACGGTCATTTTTTCCGCTTCACTCACAATATAAATTTTTTTGGGGCCGCTGTAGGGCTTGATGCCCACATCACTGTTAATCTGGCTGCGGATATCCTCAACGCTTATGGTTGCAGGCTTTTCGTGAACCACATGGATGATATCCGGGTGGTTATCCGACAATGCCTGTCTGCAGGAATGGCACTGCTGGCAAGGCTCGATTCCTCCCTTTTCACACTGCAGCGTCATGGCAAATATTCTTGCAATAAACTCCTTGCCCGAAGATTTTTCACCGCTTATGATATATGCGTGGGAAACCTTATCTCCTGAAATGGCGGCCTGCAGATGCTCTTTTATCTGCTCCTGTCCTATAATATCCCGAAATGCAGCCATGCTTCCACCCCCTTTTCTTATGTAAAGATATCCAGTAAAAGTCCTCTGATCTCTCCGATCTTGTTTAGAATCGCCAGATGATCCTGCTCATCCTTCATAAGCTCCTGCGCCAGCTGATCCAGATTCTCATCCACAAGCCGGATAATTCCATAAACTCTGTGCCGTCCCCTTCTGTCCAGGAAATTTTCTCTGGAAAAGACATGGGAACGGGTAACAACCTCATTTAAAAATTCCTTTACCAGCCCCCGGTAATGCTTCATATCCTTTACATCCCGGCGTTTGGAAAGCTTTTCCCCTTCCATGGTAATCTGTTCCATAAGGGTCTGGAGTCTGGCCTGCAGCTCTGCCTCCTCCACATGACTGGCCAGGGTAAACTTAAAGCTTCCATCCTCCGGCGGCTTTGAGACAGCCTGCTCCACCGGCTGGCTTGCCGTCACCTGATTTACCTTGATATCCACGCGCTACCTCCTTCGTGCGCTTCCCTGTGCAGAGGACATATTTTAACAGACCTTTTTAATCCTTTGCCTCTGCGATATACGCCTTGATCTCCTTTAAGCAGCTTGGCAGATCATCATTGTAAAAGCATCTGGTTATGCCCGCCTCCTTTTTCTTTTCCTCAGAAAAATCTATGCTGTCTGCCAGGAACCTCCGGCACATCTCCTCATATCCCGGAGACTCCTGCTGTTTTTCCCTGTCCAGAGCCCTCTGGAGGCGCACACCATCGTTTAATTCTATCATGATGGGCAGTACCCTTTCCGCACCGAAATATTCCTTGATATTCCGGTACGCCTCCAGTGTGCCTATCATAATATAATTCTCCCTGGCAAGCTGTATCTGCCCGTCATCCACCGTGAAGTATCTCCACAGTCCGTAATAGGTCTGATAAGCCCTCTCCTCAATGATTTTGTTTTCCTGCTTCAGCCGCTGATAATCTGCTTCACTGGCAAAGAAATATTCTCTGCCGTTCTTCTCTCCTGCCCGGATGGGCCTTGTAGTGTAGGGGACAATCGTTTTTAACCCAAGGGCATCCTCTGCCAAAAGCTCCTTAAAAATAGTATCCTTTCCCGTAGAGCTTTTCCCCATAAGACATATGATCTTACCCATCTGCTACACAACCTCTACCACATGGATCATATCTGTCTTTCCTGCAATACCCAGGGGCACTCCCGCAGTTATGACAACTGTGTCGCCAGTCTTGATCAGACCTGCCTGCTTGCTCTTAAATACAGCCTCCTCAAACAACGCATCCGTAGTCTGCTCCTTTTTGATCAGCACAGGACTCACGCCCCACAAGAGATTCAGCTGTCTGCATACCTTTTCATCCAGCGTGCACCCGATGATGGGGCAGGCAGGCTTGTAACGGGCAATCATGTTTGCCGTAAAGCCGGACATTGTGACGGTTATGATGGCATCCGCCTTCAAATCCATGGCCACACTGCAGGTTGCGTAAGAGATTGCCGTGGTAATGTCAGGCGTTTCCGTACGCTCCCCCTGTCTCTTCTGCATTCTGGAACGATAGTCAATGTCCTGCTCCGCACGCTCTGCAATTTTAGCCATAGTCTTTACGGCCTCCACCGGGTAAAGTCCCGCCGCGCTTTCTCCCGACAGCATGATAGCAGTGGTACCGTCATAGATAGCGTTTGCAATATCCGTAGCCTCCGCTCTTGTGGGGCGGGGATTCTTGATCATGGACTCCAGCATCTGCGTGGCTGTGATGACATGCTTACCCCGGGCCACTGCCATCTTGATCATTTTTTTCTGGAGAATGGGAACCTCTTCCATAGGCACCTCCACTCCCATATCGCCTCTTGCCACCATGATTCCGTCCGATACCTCCAGAATTTCCTCCAGATTATCGATTCCCTGCATGTTTTCAATTTTGGCGATGATCTTCATCCTGCTGCCCCGTTCTTCCAGGATTTTTCTTACCTCCAGAATGTCCTCCTTTGTGCGGGCAAAGGAAGCCGCCAAAAAGTCGAAGCCGTGCTCTGCGCCGAAAATAATGTCATCTCTGTCCACAGCGCTGATGTAAGGCATGGAGAGGATGGCCCCCGGCACATTCACTCCCTTATGGTTGGACACATAGCCCCCATTTATCACCCGGCAGACAATGTCATTTCCGGTTATCTCCTCCACCCGCATCTCAATAAGACCGTCATCAATCAGTATAGTGGTTCCTGCCTGGATATCATGCTTCAAATTTTTGTAAGTGATGGTGGCCCGCTCCGTTGTCCCAAGCACCTCATCCGTGGTCAGGACAAAGGTCTGGTCTGCCAAAAGCTCCACCTTCCCCCCTTCAAAATCCTTCAGACGGATTTCAGGCCCCTTGGTATCCAAAAGAGTGGCTACCGGCAGTCCCAGTTCTTTCCTCACCCGCAGCACTCTGTTAAATTTGGCAAGCTGCTCCTTATGGGTTCCGTGTGAAAAATTAAACCTGGCTACGTTCATTCCCGCAAGCATTAACTCACGCAGACGCTCCTCGCTCTCACTCGCAGGTCCGATGGTACAGATAATCTTTGTTTTTCTCATAACATTTATTCCTTTCCAGCTTATATATCAAGCACTTTTATTTGATAAGATTTTCCCCTTCCCACAATTCCCTGAACGGTCAGTCCCTGCTCCAAACAGAGCCTGATCCGCCTGTAGGCTTCCTCGCTGATTTGCTCTCCCGGCACAAGTATGGGAATCCCTGGTGGAAACAGATTGATAAACTCTGCCGCTGCTTTTCCCCGGGATGCTTCTAAAGGAATCAGCTTCGCCTTCATGTCCCACGCTCTGGTCAGGGGAATCACCCCGCCGCTGTTTTCCGGCAGGCCGCTCTCCCCCGGCGGTCTATGCTCTGCCAGTGAGCCATGCTCCTCCGGCGGCCTGGTCTCTTCCGGCCGCTTCTCTTTCTGTTCATACGCTGCCGCCAGCTGGCTGTCTATCTCAAGTAACGCCGCCGTCATGCGCTCATAGGCTTCTGCTGGGTCCGCTGCCGTAAACATGGCCAGACAATAGCTTCCTTCCGCCATTTCAAGCTGCAGATTATATTTTTGTATCAGAATATCATATAAATCCTGTCCCGACAATTCTGTTTTCCTGGTTGAGATAACCAGCTTTCCTATATCCTGTCTGCCATCCCCTTTTGCAGATATCCACTGCAGACATCTGCACTGGGAAAGCCTTTCCTCCATTTGAAAATATTGACGTGCAAATTCGCTGAAAAGCTCTCTGCCTTTCCGTTCCACAATTTCCAGGGCGTCGTCTATGCCCGCCAGCAGTACATAGGATGGGCTGCTGGACTGGTAAATATGCAGAAATCTCCTGAGCTTATCCCTGTCTATTCTGCTTCCGTTTACATGAAGAAGCGCCGACTGGGTCAAAGCAGGCAGTGTTTTATGTACACTGTGAATCACAAGATCAGCCCCACAGCTGCAGCTGTTGGGGGCAAAATACTCCGAAAATCCCAGATGCGCGCCGTGAGCCTCATCCACAATCAAGGGAATTCCTCTCTTGTGAACAATTTCCGCGATTGTCTTCACATCCGCTATTCTGCCTTCATATGTGGGAGACACCAAAAGCACCGCTGATATCTGGGAATCCCGCTCCAGGCCTTCTTCCACCTGTCTGGGGGTCACTGCGTCATAGATGTCATATCCAGGAAGCAGGCTGGGATACAGATAAGAAATTTTCAGGTTTCGCAGATACGCCGCGTGATAAGCAGACTTATGACAATTACGCGCCATAAGAATATGACCGCCTTGCGGGACTGCAGCGCTGACGGCGCTTAATATACCGCCGGTACTCCCATTGACCAGATAAAAGCTTTCCTCCGCCCCGTACAACACTGCCGCCCTCTCCTGCAGCGTTTTCAGAATTCCTCTTGGATCGTGAAGATTATCAAAATCACCTATTTCCGTTATATCTATCTTCACGATTTCCCCTGGCAGGTCTCCCATCTGGCGCCTCTTGTGCCCTGGCATATGATAGGGGTAATTCCCGTTTTTTCCATATTCCTCTAATTTCCGATATAATTGTCCCAATTATCCGCCGCTCTCTTCCTGACAGTCTTTCCCTGGCCTTTGCAGAATTTCCAAAGCTGCGCCATGGCCTCTGTGCAGACCAAAGGTTTCCAGCAGGGAACACCATTTGTCCGCCGCCGTCACAATCCATGCTTCGCGGCACATGGGAGGCACCACTGTAAGCGGCCACATATGCTTCTTGATAATGTCCTTTTCCCTGGGGGTTAAGGAGTACTCCTTTGACGCATTGGCAAGGGCCCGCCCTGGATGGTAAAACCCATGTAGTCTGTGAGGATTTTGAGAATCCTTTTTATGCCAGTCATATAAAAAATAGTCATGCAGCAAAGCTCCCCGAATCATTTCTTCCTGCCTGCACACAATCCCAAGCCGCTCACTGATGGCAATGCTGTATCTTGCAACATTCATGCTATGTGCATTCACCGTCATATTTCCATGCTGAATATACCGCTTGGTGGAATTAAAATTGGGGGATTTCAAAATATCTCCAGCCGCAGCCCTAAGCTGTCTGTGCAGCTTTCTGTGGCGTTCAAAATGTCTTTTCCATGCCTCTGCTCTTTTTTGGGAACGCCGCCCCAAAAATCTCTCCGCCATTGCATTCCTCCTTCCTGCTTTCCGGTTACACAAATGCGCCCTCACATAAAGGACTTAATAATAATAGCATATCACAGGAAACCCTGTAGATACATACTCATAAATTTGTGCCGCCTTGTCCAATGGAAGGTTGACACAGCCATGGGAACCGTTTGTGATATAAATGCTTCCCCCGAAGCTGCTGCGCCAGGTGGCATCGTGCATGCCGATATTTCCGTTAAATGGCATCCAGTAATTAACGGGAGTTTCATAATCCTCGCCCCGCAGCACAGCGTTTCGCGTTTTATAAGTGAGGCCAAATACGCCCGGAGGAGTCATCCTGCCGCTTTTTGTCATATCACCAGATACGAAGTCCGATTCCAGTACAATTTCGCCTTCCCAAAACAAGTACAAATGCTGATTGGACAAATCAATCTCCACATAAGAATCCCCAATATCATCGCTCCCCTTGTTCGCCCCCCTGCTGGTATATAAAGGCTCTTTCTCCAGCACACTTCCCTGATAAATCAGCTGAATCAGCTCCTGACTTTCCCCCTCTCTGTCCGTCCTCCAGCCGTATCCGCCACTTGGCAGCGTAAGCTCCGTCCCCAAAGCCGTTGTAAACTTTCTGTTTTTGCCATAAGTGTCCAATTCTCTTGCGGTGTCAGCAACAAACTCCTCCACCGCCTCTTCATCCAATACAGGCTCTTCCCCCTCCAAGGATATCCACTCCTTAATCTGCTCCCCGTCTACAACAATCTGAGTGCCATTCCAATCATAGGTAATGCAGGTGCTTACCCATGTGTTCATTGTACTGCAGGCTTCCGTAAGCTGCGCATCCTCCGCTTTCACCGAAGCCTCCACATAGCAGCCCGTCTCCTCTAATGAAACGGCATTTTCCCCGGCCGCAACAGCCTCCGAAATGCTTTTTACAGCAGCATCAGAGTCAAGCAGTGTGCCTTCTGTTTCCGGTATAATTTCATAGCCCTTCTCAGAATATTCACTGATATACGCATTCTGGGGCGCTGTCATGTTCTTCTCCTGAAATGCCTCCCAGCTCTTTAGCGTTTCCTCTAAAAGCTCCTCCTCAAAGGTATAGCTTCCGGCCAAATCATGGCGGTATGCTTTTCCTCCCAGCACCGCCTGTATCCAAAGCAAGGAATTCTGCTGAGCTAAAAGCGTCTGCAAAGCTTCCTCGGTGCCCTGTGACGTAAACCCAATATCCTGCGCTTCAATTACGCCTAAAACCTCCTGCCGGCCTTCCGTTTTGCTCCTTCCGGTCACCTCCAATGTGTAGCTTTGCGCCTGCCCGTCCAACAGTAAAGCAGCCTGGGCCGCATCTAAATTACTGCAGTTTATCTGGTTAATATACGTATTTGGCAAAAAATGCGACTGATAATATATGGCAGTTCCCCCATATGCCAGGAAAAGCAATGCAAGCAAAACGCTGACTGCAAAAGCAGCTATGCGCCGTCTTTTTTTCTTTTTCTTTCCGGATGTCTTTCCTGTTTGTTTTTGCGCTTCTGCATCCTGCTGCAATGTTTCCGTTTTCTGCTGGAGCGCTTCCTCTTCCTGCGTCCGTACCGTGCTTTTCTGCGCCTGCTTTTGATCCTCTATTTTTGTCTGGCTCATGACGATTCTCCCATACATCCTGCGTATGTAAAATTATTATATTGAAATTCAATTCATTATACCATTTTATAAGGAAAAAAAATAGCACTAAAAGGCTAAAAATCAACCTTTTGTGCTACTCTCAAAATACTGCCTGAACCAGTATCATATAAAAAACCGTTCCAGCTCCAATACTCAGCAGAGTACTCTTTTTCCACAGATGAAGGACAGCCACCAACGCAACAGCCAAAAATTCCGGCAAACCTCTGCTTCCCTCCAGCAAATTGATGTCTTTCAGACAGTAAACAACAAGAATTGCCATAATGGCAGGAGGCAGCACCTTTCCCAGATACTGCACCGTTGCCGGCACCTCCTTTCTCCCTCCCAATATCCAGAAGGGCAAGGCCCTGGTCAGCACTGTACAAAGCGCAACTACACCGATAATTGCTAATGAATGTCCCATTTTTTCCTGACTCCCAATAATATTAACGCCGTCAAGGTCAATGCCGGCAGCAAAAAGCTTTCCGCCCCCAGCAAAATCAGGCAGATAACTCCAATCACGCCCCCTATGATCGCCGGTCTATGTTCCCTGCTGTCCATCCATTGATTTAAAACAATGACTACAAACAAAGCTGTCATGGAAAAATCAACACCAGTAGTATCAAAGGTAATCAGCTGACCGATAACAGCTCCCAGCACCGATCCTGTTATCCAATATAATTGGTCAAACAAGGCAATGAAAAAGGAAATGTTTTTCTCGTCCAGTCCCTGAGGTGTTTTCAACCCACATAGCACAGAATAAGTTTCATCTGTCAGGGAAAACACCATATATGGGTACTTTTTCCCCATGCCTCGAAACTTTTCAATAAAAGAAAGTCCATAAAATATATGCCGTCCATTTACAAACACTGTCATGGCAGCCGCATAGAGCAGGCTGGCTCCGCTGGTAAGCAGCGTTACCAAGACAAACTGCATACTGCCTGCATAAATAACCACACTGCAAAAAAATGCCCACCAAAAGTTATATCCTGCATTCTGCAGCATCAGGCCAAAGGCAATCCCTAAAAACAAATAACCCAGCATAACCGGCACTGACTGTGCAAATGCAAACCGTATTTCTTTCAACCGCTTATTTTTCATCGTCTGCTTATTCCATATGGAATCGGATTCCATACGGAATCGTATTCCATTTATACCTTTACATGAAAAAAAAGCACTTTCATGCTTTTTTCTTTTTTCCCTGGTGAATGAGGCATCGGGGATTCTGAACCCACGGGGTTCGAATCATCTTCTTCCCTGGTTAGTGAGGCATCGGGGATTCTGAACCCACGGGGTTCGAATCATCTTCTTTCCTGATTAATGAGGCATCGGGGATTCGAACCCCGGACAACTTGATTAAAAGTCAAGTGCTCTACCGACTGAGCTAATACCCCATGCGCAACATATTTTTGTATATTGCAAATGCCCAGAACCGGAATCGAACCAGTGACACGAGGATTTTCAGTCCTCTGCTCTACCAACTGAGCTATCTGGGCATTGAGTAGCGGGGACAGGATTTGAACCTGTGACCTTCGGGTTATGAGCCCGACGAGCTTCCAGACTGCTCCACCCCGCGTTATTTAATTATTATGCTTCACTTAAAGCAAATGGATGGAGGTGGATTCGAACCACCGAAGCAATTTGCAGCAGATTTACAGTCTGTCCCCTTTGGCCACTCGGGAATCCATCCATATGGAATTGTATTCCATAGAGCCGATGATCGGACTCGAACCGATAACCTGCTGATTACAAATCAGCTGCTCTGCCAATTGAGCCACATCGGCACACCCTACTTTAGGCACCTAATCTAAAATCAGTGCACTCTACAAAGCAAATGGGGCCTATAGGGCTCGAACCTATGACCCTCTGCTTGTAAGGCAGATGCTCTCCCAGCTGAGCTAAGACCCCATAAGGATAAATCTATCCTGCGAAGCACCTCTTCGCTACGACCCAGATCGGACTCGAACCGACGACCTTCGCCGTGACAGGGCGACGCTCTAACCAACTGAGCCACTGGGCCATTTTCCAGATACAAGTAATCATAAATCCTATGAAATCAAAATTACATTGTACCCTCAAAACCGGACACTGGATCTTTCCACGCTTCCCGCAGGACTCCGGAACCTCACGCCCCGGAACCTTATGGAA